>JAUWDQ010000124.1 GCA_030608745.1 Pseudomonadota bacterium
ATGTCAGTAGTTATTTTTTATCAGTTATTATCGATTAATGGTGATGGCAGATAAAAAATAATTGGCTTGTTCAATGTGAGTTGAGCTTATGGCAGTGAATACGCCAGAGGCCGGGAGCTAAAGCTATAAACTCCACATCTCGCGTAGTCCCGGGCGGCACGTTTACGGTGTTGCCGGGCCACTGGGCTGATTTCGGGATCGGACCACCCTCAGTCCCAACGACCTTCCAGGTATGGCCGTGGATGTGGATTGGGTGGCTATCCATGGTAAGGTTGGCGAATCGAATTCGCACCCGATCGCCCTGCTTAACGGTCATGAGCTCAATATCCGGCGCGACCCTTCCGTTAAAAGTAAACCAGTTGAAATCCATAGTGACCAGGTCGGGACTATCATTTCCGGGGAGAAGGGCAAAAGCCTGGAGCATGATGGCAAAGTCCTTATCGATCATATAATTGGATTTCTCGGGATGGATGACGAAAAAGCCGCCCAGGCCCATGTGATCCTGCTTCATCATGTTGTATCCGGAATGGTACATAAAAGTGCCAACCTGGTGCACGGTGAACTCATAAACCCAGGTACTCCCCGGAGGAATAGGTGGCTGGCTTTCACCACCGGCTCCGTCCTGCTCAAACGGCACCTCCAGGCCGTGCCAGTGGATGCTCGTAGGCTCGGGAAGCTCATTTTTCACCATAATCCGCACCCGATCGCCTTGTGTAACCTCGATAGTTGGACCAGGTACCGAACCGTTGAAGCCCCAAAGCTTAACCTCCTTGGAAACCTTCATGTGGTGGACATAGGGGTTATTGCGCTTCCAAATCTCCGATACCACCGGGTGTGGTGCTCCTCCGGTGGTGAGAAACCGCTTCACCGGTTGCATAATCAGGGTAAAGACCTTGATATCCCCATCCATCTCGAAGCCCAGTGGGGGCACATTGAGCGTGTGGATTTTGCCCATCTGCCTGCCCATCAGGCGCGGGGGAGGCGAGATGGGGATGTTGGGATCGGCCCAAGCTATGGGGGGATATTTCGCCATCGGCATATGGGCGTGGCCCTCCGGTTGGGAGTGAGCTTCATGCCCATGTGCTCCCATTCCCCCCGATTTGGAGAAGGCTCGCCTCGTTGAGAATAATGAAATTCCCGTGGCCAGAGCTGCCCCAACGGCCTTCAAAAATTTTCTCCGTTTCAGCATAGCTTGGACCTCCTATAATAGTCTAAAGCAACACGGTTTTTTGCATGCTGACCTGTTTGCACCTATCTCAACAAATCGATAAAGTACTTAATCTCTATATCTTGAGGCTTTCTGAACCTTTTCCTATTATCTCTAACCTATCGAGAACCCTTGCTTTCAAAAAAGGGGCAAATTCTTAGTTTGCCCCTCCTTACCTGTCCCTGCTCCCACTTAGCCAGATTCTTAGAATGGATTCTAGAAAGCCCACATTCGCTGCGAGTACAAGGTCCAAAGGCCTGAGAGATCCTTCTTCATTCGAGGGTCTTTAAGTACTTAATCAAGACGTCCAAATCGGCCTCGGACATCTGCTAGCGGGGCATGGCCCAATCCATGACCTCTCCGTCCGCTTCCAGTCCTTGAGTGAGGCCCTTTTGATCAGAGCATCTGTGTAGTGATGCTCTTTCTCCTTGCCCTCATGGACATGCTTTTCTTTCCCTGTGAGGGCCTTGTATCGGATGTCCGTCGGAATTGCCCTCCCCATCATCACGGGTACTCCTCCTCTTCCGTGAACGCCGTGACAGGAGACGCAGCCTCCGCCGTGCATCCTCAGCCACATGGGGCCGCCGTAAAAGGGAATGGGATATCCATTGATGCCGATACCCGTATAGTAGATTCGTTCTCCGGGTGATTTGAATCGCCTCTCCTGACTGTGAACAAGACTGGCCAAACCCAAGACCAAGACAAGTGCTAAAGACGTTAGAAATAACCTCTGTTTACCCCTCATGTTCACCCTCCTCATGAATAAAAATGGTTGGGGAACCTGTACTCGTAATTAAGTAGCGCTCCTCTTGTGGAACAGTAAATCTGCTATGTAGCTGACAGCTTCCTGTCCAGTCTGATCCGTATCGTTGAGGATACCAATGAAGATCAAGCGACGGGGTTCTTCCCCATAGAGTTTTTTAAAATCTTCATAAAGATTTTTCTCATAGGACAACCACTTCCCGAGGTTACGACTACCCCCTTCAACTACCATCAGTTTCTGCCATGGCTTCCCTGGATCGTTGATAATGTCACCAGGATGAAGATGGCTGCTCCAGAGATATTCCGTAAATCGGCCTCCCATCGGATGGCCATGAATTCTATCCAGGTAAACGAACCTCTTTAGTCGAAACCAAAAGGACTGCTGGGATTCATCAGGCTCAAATACAAAAAAGATCCTTATAGGATGGTCGTCTCCCGCCTTGGTTCTCTCGTCATTTCCCTTCAAGATGTTTTCGACTTTCCACTTCCATGTGACGATCGGGAATTTCTCAATATCAATAGCAACGCTCTTCTCAAGAAATGTGAGGGCGGCCTTAGAATGGAGCCTAACAGCATGGATTCTATCTTCAATAACCCATTCTGCACGAGCACCGTTGGGATATCCGAAACGCTTCCTCAATTTCCAGCCTTTGGGCACCCTTGTTGCTTCGTAATATTTGGAGGAAAGCCCCATATCTAGGAATGAGGCATCGTCCGCAACTACCAGTGAAGGATACCATTTCAGAGGGAAAAAGCTCAGGATCGAAATACATAAGATATATGGCGTCCATCGTGAAAAACGACCCATAAAATTTCGACTCGTCTTGACACCGTTTCCACGGCTAAGAATTAACGCGAACTGGAACTTCTTATTCATCTCGATCTTCCTTCGAGTTAAGAAACACCCTAGAGGCAAAAATCCTCTAGAGCACTTCCCCCCGATGTTTACCAAGTCATCGTGGCTTCTCGTCCAGCGTCACTTCCATACGCAAAAACTTCCCTTTCCGTAAGAGCTTCAGTTCAACCGTATCCCTAGGCCGCTGGCCTCGGATCATCCGTATCAGGTCATCCGAGGACGTCACTTTTTTCCCGTCCATCTCCGTAATGACATCACCCCCCACCGGGATCACGGAGTTACCAACTTGAACTAGCCTATCCCCCCCTCTCAGGCCGGCCCTGTCCGCCGGGCCACCAGCAACAACTTCTCCGATCACTGCACCCCGCTCGACCTTAAGCCCCAGAACTCTCGCGAATTCCGGAATCAACGGATAGACAGATGCCCCTATCCATGCATAGGAGACATGTCCCTTTGAGATCAGCTCTGGCAAGATTCGTTTAGCTGTATTCGCCGGGATGGCAAAACCGATCCCCACGCTGGCACCAGTCGGGCTGATAATGGCTGAGTTAATGCCGATGATCCTTCCTCTGGAATCCAGCAGGGGACCGCCGGAGTTGCCCGGGTTGATTGCAGCATCGGTTTGAATCACGTCCTCAATCATGGTCCCCGCCTCCGAACGAATACTCCTGCCCAGGGAACTGATGATCCCCGTCGTCAATGTCTGTCCCAGACCGAAGGGGTTCCCAATTGCCAACACCTTCTGGCCTATTTGGAGTTCTGACGAGTCCCCCATGGGGATTACGGCCAGTTTCTCCTTGGGCGCGTCAATCTTAATGACCGCCAGGTCATTGTCCGGATCTGCGCCCACAAACCGCGCTGGCCACTTGCTGCCATCGTTTAAGGTGACTTCTAATTTTGTGGAATCCCGAATGACGTGATGATTGGTCAATATGTGACCAGCTGTGTCTATAATTGAGCCCGACCCAGCTCCCTCCCTGGGGATTGGATTGAAGAAGAAATCCCGCGCGACCACCACGCTCGTAATATTGACCACACCAGGGCCGACCCAACGATAAATGGAAATATTGTTCTCTTCATCCTCGGTTTTCGCGATACTATTGCTGTATCCCGCCAATGCAAAAAAAATCACGACGGTAAATAGTATCCATTCCCATTTTTGAACCTTTCCCATTTTCAACACCCCCCTTATTTTTGCCTCAAGCTGAGATCATCAAAGGACATCCCCCTGATGAACGAAAGGTAAGATGGTAACAAGGGCAGCAAACAGGGAGAAAGAAAAAAGAGTAACCCTCCCCCCAAACCCACAAATATGGAGAGATTCTCCACAGATTCCCTGACTACCCATCCATGTTAAGAATCGCGCTTCGTTATGAGGAGGTGATCGATTAGTTCAAAGGCTTCCTTGCTTGCCCAATTACGAGCACCCAATGCTCCCCCTTTCACATAACCCTCTCGATCGATCAGATACTTCGTGGGTATGGACCAAACTTCATACTTGAGACCCACCCTGCCATCAGAATCCAAAAGAATAGGGAAATTAAGCTTAAATTTCTCCTGGAAAACCCTCACCTTCTTGGTCTCTTCCCGAAGGTCCACTGCCAAGATAATAAAATCTCTATCTTTAAATTGGGTATAGAGCTTCTCCATGGATGGCATTTCAGCTCGACAAGGCGGACACCAGGTTGCCCAAAAATTTAAGAAGACGATCTTCCCCCTCTGATCCTCCAACTTCACCTCTTTGCCGTTGAGATCCCTCAATGTGAAGCTTGGGGCCTTGAGCTTCTCATCGAACTTAACGATTCCAAGGTCATTCCAGAAATGGCTTTCCGCATTTGCTTGGTTCAATGAGACAAAGTAATGCGAGGGCAAGAAAAAGAGGGCAACCGAGCAAAATGAAAAACTTCTCCCCTGCTTTCTTACCACTTTTCCCTCCAAATAATTACTTGGATAATCCCCAATCACCTATTTTTGGACCATCGTTGAAGCTCAAGCAACAGGGTTTTCCTGCATAGGGTCTTTAAAAATCTCTATAGGGATTCCTCAAGAAATGTAAGAAGTGTCTTGGAATGAGGTGCAATGAAATGGATTTCCTTTTCTATAGCTTATTCTGCACGCGCACTTGTGCAGTATCCGAAACGTTGGGAAAAAAGAGAAGGAAAGAATACCTCGTATCTATCTATTAGCTCCGGCCCCTTCTTTAATGATCGATCCAACCAGGATGTCCATCTTTTGCTTCAATTTATCAAGATCTCTATTCTGATAATGGCTAATTAAGTAAGAAGGCTGATAATAAATGACATCCACTGCCCCATCATCCAATTCCCTTACCGCAATCCTCAAGGGGATTTCTAACGCCGCTTTTGGCTCAGCCCTCAATATGTCATGTTCCATCTCTGGACCCACAAATCCGATGGTGACCAAGTTTTTACCCTCGATACCTGCCGCACCCATTATTTCTTCGTAGTCGAGCTCAAAAATGATCGTTAAATTTCTCGCCCTGATTCCCCCTTTCAATTTCTTCACGGTTTCAGAAAAGGAATTGTGGGAATTCACCACCCCGGGTTGAGATGGAATCCTTATATCGGTTGACCAAACCTCAGTAGTTAACAAGAAACCTATTATTAAAACCACCAGGATAATCCTTAGAACTTTCATCATCTGCCCCCCTTTTTTTAGCATTCTCATGATTGTAGCCAGTCGCATAGTCTGGTTTGTTATCAGCCGTAAAATTGCTGATTACCAGTTCTCTCTTAAGCATGGATTGCTCCATTTCTACTTGCCACCGCTAACAGGTTCTCTTCCGCTACGATTGATGGCATACTCACCCGGTTTGCCGATGAACGGCAGAGCCAACATCCATGGCAGGGTTAGTCGTTTGGCATCCCGAAACTGAGCCAACCCGATGGTCATACCTTGGTGTCCCGCAGCAGGCTGGTCCCGATACGTGCCGAGCAGACGGTCCCACCAAGGCAGATTGAAACCGAAGTTACTGTTGGTCTCCCGTATAGTCACTGAATGATGCACGCGATGCATGTCGGGAGTGACCACAAGTAGGCGAAGCCTCCGGTCAATACTCAAAGGGAGACGAATATTGCCGTGGTTGAACATGGACGTAGCATTGAGAAGGACTTCGAAAATAAGCACGGCCAAGGCTGCCGGCCCCACTAAGACCACAACAGAAAGTTTGATAACCATGGATAGAACCATCTCTATTGGGTGGAAACGCAGCCCGGTTGTCACGTCAAAATCCAGGTCAGCGTGGTGCATCATGTGCAAACGCCACAGGACCGGAATCGTATGGAACATGACATGCTGAAGATAGATGACAAAATCAAGTACTATCACTCCGACCACCACTTCAAGCCAGTATGGCAGATCAACACTGTTCAACAGGCCCCAACTTCTTTCCTGAGCTAGCAGGGCCATGCCCACGGCCAAGATAGGAAACACCAATCGCACCACCACGGGATTGAGAAAGGTTATGCCCAGGTTGTTAAACCAACGCACGATTTTGGAGGTATTCAAGGAGCGGCGTGGGGCTAAAAGTTCCCAAATAACTACTAAGGCAAAAATGCCGAAGAAAACGCCAAGACGGATAGAAACTTCATTGGCCATAATATTTGTCCGAATGTTTGAGCACACAACCGATATATTTCACAAGCTAATTCCTGTGGAGCAAGCGAAACGAACGCACAGTGTTGTACTGAGGCGAGCGTTCCTAAATTTTCCCCCTAACCCACAACGATGGAAAGATTTTCCACAGATTCCCTGACTACCCATCCATGTTAAGAATTGCGCTTCGTTATGAGGAGGTGATCGATTAGTTCAAAGGCTTCCTTGCTTGCCCAATTACGAGCACCCAATGCTCCCCCTATTACACATAACCCTCTCGATCGATCAGATACGTCGTGGGTATGGACCGAACTTCATACCTAAGACCCACCCTGCCATCAGAATCCAAAAGAATAGGGATTCCCCACCCCCCCCCAGAAGGAACTGATGATCGATTGGCAGAATTCCTCTATTCCGGTGGGATAATTGAAATCCCCCTCTAGGGTTGATGGCCACCTTTATAATTGTCAATTAGGCCTTAATCTGATTCCTCATTTCCCCATCATTCTTCATCCCCTCATTGTTTGCAGTACTTTATCAATATCTAAATCTAATCTACCTGGACCCGAGGAATTCCGTCAATACCCCTACCCCCCAATAAGCCTGGAGGAATATCAATAACACCGTAAAATAGTTTATGGACATGTGCAGGGTAGGCAGGGCCCTTCCTTTGTTCCTTTTCGATAATATATATCCAAGGATCGCACCGATTGAAAGAAGGGGAACGATGATGAATGGGAGCAGAGCATGGAACCCCGTCTTAAATATCCCTCCCTCCAAGAAATAGGTAATGGCGAATCCCATTACTGTTCCAGTGATGATCATCACGAAAAAAGCAAAGCCCACCCGGATATGCCTTTTCCAATGAAACCTCCTTCTCATGAATCGTTGCCACCCTAAATATCCCGCATAGGGGCCGATAACGATGGCAATCGCCTGTATGATCGGGTGGATAAAGGCCATATCCTCTCCTCTAAATTATGGAACGGTTTCTACTTGACGATCAACTTCCCCGTCATCCAGAAATGTTTCCAGCCGCAGAATTTGCTACAGCGAATGGTGAACTCCCCCGCTCTATCCGCCACGAATTCAATGGTCACCCATTGACCCTTAGGCATAAGCTGATCTATTTTATATTGCTTTATGTAAAACCCGTGGTCTTTATCCACGGCAATGGCCTTGATGATCACTTTATCCCCTTGGT
>JAUWDQ010000206.1 GCA_030608745.1 Pseudomonadota bacterium
AAAGGTTAAAATTGGTCAAAAGGCTCATCTAAGGGATGAGAATAACTCGGGGGGGGAGTAACCGATCGATGAAGTTAATCAGTAATATGGTTTGGTTGAGGATCCTGGTAACGGCAGCGGTCTCCATTGCTCTGGGGGGAGGGCTTGCCAACGGGGAGGCGCGCGAATGGAAGCTGAAGCTTCCCCCCTTCAGCGGGATCATGGAGCGAGTATCGGGTGGCTGGGAGCGATTGGGCGAAAGGGTTTTCCGGCAAGGTGACGGGGAGGCCGCCCCCACAATACTTCTCTTCGGCCGGAATGAATGGGCTGACTACCAATTGAAGATGAGGGCTCGAATCATGGAAGGAACCGGTGGACTTCTGGTCTTTTTCCGGTATCGAGATAAGGACTGGAGTCTCTGGTGGAGCTTAAGTGGCCAGGAAAGCATTCCTTCGGGGATCGGAAGGAACCGATGGGATTATGGGAAAATTATTCCCGAAACCGGGATTGCTCACTCAATTGAAAAGCAGAAGTGGTATGAAATTTCCCTCATCATTAGGGGGAGGGAGATCAAGGGTTATCTGGATGGGAACTTAAGGATGGAGTATATCCTCCCAGATGATGGAACCTATACCTCGGGAAAACTCGGCCTTGGTACGTGGAATGCCGTTGCCGAATTCGAGCTCCTTGAAATGGACCAATTCGAGGCGGAGATGATTCTCGCCCCCCCCTCTTTAAGGGGAAAAATCCTGGTGAAGGGAATGGAGGAAGTGCCCATTCCGGAGGCAGAGATAAAGGGGACCTTCGGAACCATCGAGGCAGACCATCAGGGGCGGTTTTTCATCCAGGAGTTAATCCCGGGAAGAAACATTCTCACCATTACCGCTCCCGGTTTTGTGGCCCAAAGGGCGATCTTCAACCTCGAGGAAGGGGAAAACATTAAAGCCTTTTACCTGAGGCCGCGGATTCTAATCGATGGAGGAAGAATTCTATTCTTCAGGGAATATGAGCGAGATGATGGAATGCCCAGAGGAGATCTCTTCCTTCTCCATCTGGGAAGTGGAGTTGAGCGGAAGATAACTCAACACCCCGGGGCCTATTTTTCTCCCCGTTGGTCACCCGATGGATCCATGATCGCCTTCTACACCCTCGATTCGAGGGAGATCTTCATCATCCCGGCAGAAGGAGGCCAAATGGAAAAGGTGGCATCCGGAATGTCTCCTCACTGGTCCCCCGATGGGCAAAGGCTCTTATTCTTGGATGGGGAAAGGCTATGGTCCCTTAAAGCGGAAGGAGCAGAACCCGTCCTTCTCTTCGAGAGCTCCACCTATATTAAGGACTATTCGTGGTCCCCTGAGGGTGATCGGGTTCTCTTTGAATCCCAGTACCACATCTTTGTGGTCAATGCAGAAGCAGGAGAATTGCGAGAAGTCGCGTACCCCGGGAAAAATCCTGTATGGTCCCCCGATGGAAAAACGATTCTATTCATCTCTCCTCGAGGCCTGATGAAGGTGGATATCGAGGGCGAGAATGAAATCGAGATAGCCCCCATTGGCCGATTCGAAGACCTCCAGTGGTCTCCCGATGGATCCATGATAGCATACCGAAGGTGGGATGAAGATACCGACGGAACGCAAAGGCCCGTCCTCCATCTGGTAGAAACCAATGGAAAGAAGCGTTACAGCACCTTCCACTCCATCAAGGAGGGAGTTCAAGAATATCGCTGGTCCCCCCGGGGCAATGAGTTGGTTTTACTGACAGGAAGGAAACCGCCAATGCCAAATACCATCTATCGGATGGAGGTGGAAAGGAAAAAGGTCGAGCCCATCATTGACTTACCCGCTACTCATCTTCAATGGTCTCCGACTGGGGAGTGGATTTCATTCTTATCGGAAGGGGAAGCGGGTTGGGATATCTATATCATCAAAGGCGATGGGACAGGCCTCAAGAAGGTGACCGATACCCCGGAGACGGAATTTCAGGAACGTTGGTGTCCGAGCCTCCGTTAAATCGGGCTCAAAGGTTTTCTTTCTTATCCGGCTGACCATGGGACCCGGGGTTGGGTTAGTAGGGGGTCAGTTCCATCGTTCCCCTGTGGTATCCATAACTTTTGACCACCCCATCCTTATCGAAGAGGATAACGAGGCTGTCCTTCTTTTGCTGGATTCGCTTGAACTCAAAGAAGGTAATGTTGGTAAAGACGGGTTCTTCCAGGGTTAGCCTGGTGGAGTTCTTTCGGAAATAATCATAGACGAAGATATCTCCGTCATACTGTTTCTGAACCCGGTAGGGGGGACCGAAAATCTTCAGGATTTCGCTTTTCGTCGTGGCACCGATAACGACCCTTTCCTTCGGGTCGTCTTTTATCTCGGAACCTATGTAAACCCTCCCAATGCGGCAACTGCATACCGTAATGATCGAAAGGACCATCAAGGCCAGAATCCTACTGTAACTCCTCCGTTCCCCTTCGGAACCCATAGTATTTCACCCTCTCATTTTCATCGAAAAAGATGACCAGGTAATCGGATTTTACCTTTGCCTCAGCGTAATTGAAGAGAATTAAGATGAGTGCCCTTATATTCCCCCGGTCGTACTGGTAGGAAAGGATGTTGGCAAAGGGATAGGTCGTCAGGGGTTCCCCTGTAACCTCTAGCTTCCGGAGTGTTCGATTAAACACCGTGGGGCTCATGTAGTTCCGGGGTGGGCCAAACCAGTCTATGATCTCCTCCTTGGTCGTGATCCCCGGCTTGATATCCTTAATCTTTTCGGCTAAGACCTTGGGCCCTTCGTAGTAGCGTCCGACGATACAACCCGTGGAGAAAAGCGATAGGAGGAGGACACCGGCGGTATAGAAGTATATTCGAGCTTTGCTTTTCATTCCGCTTCTCCTCTTGTAAAGAATGTAGTCCAATGATAAAAATAGTATATGGTGAAATAGGAAATTTTCAACTCTTTAATAAGCTCTACCTCCCCTCGGCCTATGAGCCTTCCGCTGAGGGGTATTGATTTACCGTGCATTTTGTATTAGAAAAGAACTATTCTTTTTCTAGAGGGCATGGTGGTGGAAAATTTTGACGAAAAGGCGTATGAGATCCTCTTCATGGGCCCTGCTGCCGATACGGCTGAGGAAAGGGAAAGGGTGATTCAGGGACTCCAGGCTCGATTCAACATTTCCCGGGATAGAGCAATACGATTGGTCCAACGTGCACCCATTGTGGTCAAAAGGGGAGTGACAGAAAAAGAGAGTGATCGATACGTCGAGGCATTCCATTCCATAGGGGCGATGGTTCGGGTTAGGCAATTCTCTCATTTCAATGATGTGACAAGGGAGAGTGGGACAACGCCGTACCGTCCCGGTGAAGAAGGGAAATATTGTCCTTGGGAGGACATGGAAGGGTTGGGCTTTTCCCAGGCCTTTCTGACCATGTTGAGAAAGGTCCTCTTTTCCCCGGCCCAATTCTATCGTCGAATGCCCACAAGCGGGGGGTTGATAAATCCCTTGATCTTCGCCCTCATCTTGGGGGTATTCGGGGGAGTTTTAGGCCTAACATGGCAGCAGGTATTTATGCTTCGACTCGGTCAACTTCCGGAAATCGCCCCGACTCATTTGGTGGGGATAACTATCGCGCTCCCGCTCATCGTTCTGGTGAGCCTCTATATCTGCAGCGCCATTGTTCACCTTTGCTTAACGGTGGTCGGGGGAAATCGAAGGGGTTTCGAGGCCACCTTCCGGGTAATTGCCTACTCGGCGGCAACCGAAATCTTCTCCCTTATTCCCTTCATTGGATGTCTGATCACCTTCATATATAAGTTGGCCATCGCGATCATCGGCCTGAGGGAAAGCCATGGGACCGGTACGGGAAGAGCGGTCCTGGCCGTATTCTTACCCTTTATCATCATGGTAGTATTTTTCGTGGGGATAGTAATCTCTCTGTTCTACAAGTTGAGTGAGTTTTTGTGATTCCAAGGTCCACCTTGGGAAATGGCTCATTGGCCAGTTTATCTCAGGAAGCCTTTTCCAGAAGGAGGCACTGATTCCAAATGCGCCTTATCCTCATCTTCATCGTCGTTCCCCTGATCGAGATTCTGCTTCTCATCGAGATCGGGAGCCGAATAGGAGCGCTCAATACCATCTTCATCATCGTCTTGACCGGGATACTGGGCGCCTCTTTGATGCGCCACCAGGGTTTCACCATTATCAGGAATATTCAAAGGGATCTTTCCCAGGGCCGGATGCCAACGGGAGAACTGATCAATGGAGCACTGGTACTGGTGGGGGGCATCGTGCTCTTGACCCCGGGTTTTTTCACCGACGCCGTGGGATTTGTCCTACTTCTCCCCGCTACCAGGGCGTTGATTCTCAAAAAGATCCAACTCCTCATTCGCCGGAAGATCGAGTCAGGGGACATTCACATCTTCTTTCGCTGAAAGGAGCTTGTTTGGCATTGCTCCTGTCCATTTCAGAATCATCCAAATTCATACCGAAGCGCTTTCTCAACTCCACGGATAACCCCTGAAGTCCCACCCATATCGGATGTTCACTAACTTTCATAAGGAGTATTTTTGTGGCCTCCTTCTCCAGCAGTCCGCTCGTGAATAACTCGCCTTCAGAATTTAAAGACGACCTAGCTTTATATGGTAAGGGTAAGCGATTCAGAAGCCATTCGCTGGATGGATATTCTTCATGGGATATAATTGACGGCTTCGTAAAAAGTCCAACTTCTGCGTTGCACTGCATC
>JAUWDQ010000012.1 GCA_030608745.1 Pseudomonadota bacterium
GGGGATCTCGAAGATACTTTTCTGCCAGCAGTTCCGTAAGTTCCCTCTCCAACTGATTGGCCGTTAGGCCCTTCACCCTCAATACCCCGAGCAGGGGAAGGCTGATATTGCCCTGGGAGCTGACCCTCACGGTCTTGTTCAACTTCTCCACCTCGAAGACTGAGATTTCAAGGAGATCTTCGGGCCCGATTTTGTAATCACGGTAAGGATCCCTCTTCGATGAGAGGCTGCTCATCAGGATTCTCTCATTCATCGCCTTCACCTGCCTGGAGGATTCGATTTCTGTTCTTGTCTTTTCCGGAGAGATGATCTCTTCTTTAGGAGTGGGACCTGACACACAGGAAACGATGAGGAGAACGAACAAGAGGGTGATGGGGAAAAAAGTGGGTATTCTTCTTATTGTTTGTAAGAACAACCTGCCGCCCCACATAAAAAGAAAACCCCAGGCAGGACATAACCTTTTGTCCCCTGGATTTCATTTAATAAGGTGGCGGTGCATCTTGCTTACGGGGAGGTAGGTATGATGAAGTCATGATCATCATCATCTGCCACAGCGACCACAATCACTACTCCAGCTGCCACAACAGCCGCAATACCAATAAACATCCATGTCATGTTGCTCAGCCCTAAAAGCTCTTCGGTTGCGGCTGTCCCCGTCGGGTATTCCCCGACCTGCGCCACCATCTGCCTTTCTTCTCCCAAAGCCGTGGCGGAGGGTATCGTCACCGACTCATTGGAGGAGAGTGCGGCCAAAACAACACGATCTTGATTCTGAATGGATAGGGGACCACGAATGCTCTTTACGGTTACCGAACCATTGGGATGAAGGGTAATCAAGCCGACGGTCTCTTCGCTCCTTGCAGAAACCAAAGGGGACCTGGTAGCCTGCAGAGGAAAGGACATCCCAATGGACAAATTCGCCACCTTGAAGCTCATCTCGGCGCCAGAGGGGATGCGGAAGGCGATCGCTCCTTGAAAAAGGTGAAATTGGTCATCGTGCTGAAGGGAGAAGAGGCTGTTTTGACCCGCCTCTATCTGGCCCTCGTTGGACAGGACGATGAGGGCCTGGCCCTTTTCGGTCTTAATCCTTACCCCTTGAAAGACCGGGAAATGGATGGGTTCCACCTTTTTCCATACGTTTTCCCGCGCCTCAAACTTTACCTGGCCGCTGGAGATCATTTCCCCAATGGGGAGGCCTGTTTCGGTCGCCTCCGCAACCATTCTCGGGAATCCACCTGTGAGGAGCAGGAAGGAGAAACAGAGGAAATAGATGAAGGTTTTATATGCTATTCTTTTTTCCATGGCGACCCTCCCATGATTTGTTCCACAATATAACATCTTTCATTTTCCTTATAATAATCCCTATCGTAAAGCAATAAATGGAACTTGTCAAGGATTTTTTCCTTCCAGATAAAGAGGGCATTATCTGGTTGGTTCGGTTTATTCCGTTTGTTTGGCTGTTTTGGCCCCTTTACGTGAGAACAGTATCACTCCATCTGCTATCATCGGGCCTATCACCGTCCTTAGTCTTTCGTATTGCTCCTCTGAATGCACGTGAGGTTCAAGGAGGGGTATTTCCAAGGTCTTCTTCACCGTTGCAAAGGCATCCTTCCTCTCTTTGCCCCTGTAAACAATGAGAAGGTCCACATCGCTGGCGACTGTGTAGTTCCCCTGGGCATAAGAGCCGAACAGTATTACCAACGAAAGAGGAAGTTTCCTTGCAAGGTCTTCTATCTTGTTATTTAGTTTCTGGACTAACTCTTTTTTATCAAATTTTGGATAGAAGATCCGAACAGAACTTGAAGATCCTTTCAGCATATCCTATTAGCCTCATCGCTTCTTTCTTTGTGTATCGGCTCCTGGCGGAACCAGACGGGTGAGCGTTGGGATTTCTCGTGGGGATATAGGCCTTATCGAGTTCCAATGCCCTATCCGACAATTCCCCTGGAATGTCATGCTTTTTAGCAAGCTCCTTCAGCAGATCGGCCACCGAATGCCCCCAGGCTTCTGCTCCCATCCTCTGGAAGGCCGCCTTAATGGCTTTCTCCGCTGCTTGCTGAGCCGAGAAACAAGCCCAATTATAAAAACCACCCTGCACATCGTTTCGGGCATGTTCCAAATCGCCCTGGGCTTCATCCAGCCAATCTTTACTCCGTTCCATTTTGGTTTTTCTCGTTGGTCAGGTTTGTCTGGTTTATTCGGCTATATCAGTTATTCGGTATATCTGGTTGATTCGGTCTATTTGATGATCTCGTAAAAAGTCAAAATCCGATGGCAAAGTAAAAAGCTCCAAATTCAAGGCGCGCAAATCCTGAGGAATGAGGCGTACTTACAGTACGCTGCAGTGACGAAGGATGCAGTGCAACGCAGAAGTTGGACTTTTTACGAAGCCATCGGGATTAAAGAACCAGTTAAGGGAGAAACAACATGACGGGACCACTTCTTTCTAAGTCTCGCTTTCTTGCCGGGCTGCAGTGTCCTCTGCGACTTTGGTATTCATGCTATGAGCAGGAACTGGCCTCTGAGCCAACCCCGGCGCAGCAAGCTCTGTTTGACACAGGCCACCAGGTGGGTGAATTGGCCAGGGATCGGTATCCTGGGGGTGTATTGATTGAGGAAGATCACCTTCACCAAGAAGACGCGCTGCGGTCTACAAGGGGGGCGCTGAAGAGCTCAAGGGTCCCAGGGATTTACGAGGGAGCCTTTACTTTCGACGGCGTCCTAATTCGGGCTGACATCCTGGGAAGCGTGGGAGATGGAGCCTGGAACCTCGTTGAGGTTAAATCCGGAACAGGGGTCAAGGAATATAACCTCTACGACGTTGCTATTCAGTACCATGTTCTTAGTGGGCTCGGTTTCGAACTCAAGCAGGCTGGAATTCTGAACCTGAACAAGGAATACGTTTACGACGGCCGAAAGCTGGATCTGGAGGCACTGTTTAAATTTACCGACCTTAAGGAGGAGGTCCTCGAACTCCGAGAAGAGGTCGCAGCCAAAATACGAAACCTGAAAGCCATGCTAGGACAAACGACTCCTCCTGCAAAAGATCCCTCCCGACACTGCCGCAACCCGTACGATTGCGACTTCTATGATCATTGTACCAAGAACATGCCCGTGCACTGGGTTCTGGAGCTTTCAGGGATCCGGGAAGACCGCCTCGGTCAGCTGGCCGCGATGGGGATTGCCGACATCCGGGATATTCCCGACTCGTTTCCTCTGTCCGCGTTACAGATCCGAATAATGGAGTGTGTGATCAATGAGACCGATTATGTGGGACCGGAGCTCAAATCTAGCCTGACGGAATACGAATACCCGATCCATTTCCTGGACTTCGAGACCATAGCCCCTGCCATCCCCCGTTACGCCAATACCCGTCCCTACCAAATGTTGCCTTTTCAGTGGTCCGATCACGTTCTCTCAAAAGACGACACTTTGACTCACAACGAGTATCTGTGCCATGAGGACAGGGATCCAAGAGAAAGGGTTGCCCAAACCCTTCTGGAAGCACTGGGAGACAGGGGAAGTATCTGCACCTACGGCAATTACGAGAAGAGGGTGATCTCCGAGTTGGCGGATCATCTGCCGCACTATCGGGACCGCTTGCAAGCACTACTTTCCCGGTGCCACGACCTGCTGGTTAAAATTCGTAGAGACTATTACCATCCTGAATTCCACGGATCTTTTTCCATAAAGAATGTATTACCAGTACTTGTGCCTTCAATGTCCTACGAAAACCTTCCCATTCAGGAAGGAGGTCAGGCCGGCGTGGAGTATCTCCGCATGATCGCCCCTGACACTCCATCCGATGAGAAAGAAAGGATTCGAAGGGACCTTCTAGATTACTGCCGGCAGGATACCCTGGCCATGGTGAGAATTCGGGAGGAGATCCTGAAACGCTGCCGAGGATGAAGAGAAAATCCATTTCCCTGGACTTAGGGCTCAAGAGGTCCCAGTTCAAAGAAACTGGAAATCCATATCATGATGAATATAAATTGAAATAGAAATAGGGGACGTTCAAGCAGAAATTGCTTACCCTTCGGGGAAAATGCTCACCCATAAAAAAGGTGGTCTTGTCAAGCGAAAACTACCGCTTTCGGTCAAAAGGACAGTTTGACCTGCCGGGGATGAATTCCATTCCTTAATTCGAGGGGCTCATTCAGGGCACTAAATCCTCTAGTCTTGACGCTTCGTAAAAAGGCCATCTCCTGCGTTTCGCTTCATCCCCTGCCCTGTTAAATTGAAGGCAGCCATATCAAGAGATATGGGATATAGAAGCTGCTTGAAAACGGTAACATCAAACAAAGAAAATATTTAACAGGGTAAATCACTGCAGCGTACTTCTCTGTACGCCCCATTGTTCAGGATTTGCGCGCCTTGCATCTGGATCTTTTTTCTTTGCCGTCTGATTTCGACTTTTTACAATGACGTCAACCGTGCCTTCAGTTCGAATTTTCATCCAGACATCCATCCGTATCTCTCCAGCTGAAGTCCTGCGGTCGACTTGGAATGGGGGTGATTCCTTAAATTCTCTTGATTGATTTTGACCCTCAATTATGGTTATCTGTTTCCTATGATTCGGTATGAGTTGGCCGAGGACGTCTGTGCAGAGATGAAAGATATCCTTCAAAAACTTCAAATGGCCCATGTACATGGGCCCAGAGTGGCTTGCGTAAGGAGTAAAGGTTCAAAAAGTAAAAGGGTAATCGCGCGTTGTCACGGACTTTCCAGAATTATGCAGCTAGCCCTCAATGAGAAGCCACATTATGTTATCGAGGTTGTTTCTGAAAGATTTGATAAACTCAGCAAAGAAGAGCAGACCAAGGTACTAATCCATGAATTGATGCATATTTCTCATTCGTTTGGAGGTGGTTTTCGAACCCACAAGCCCCACGTGACACAAAAGAAGGTTGAGAGGATGTATAAGAAGTTTGTGAACGCCAAGTAATCATGCCATGAAACTCTAACAAGACTCTACTCTTGACTAAACAACTATTGAGACGGGGGACGTCGTTGACTATATTGAATAAGTTTCGTCCCTTCTGGTGAAAAGGGTAATTTCACCCTTTCCAATTTCTTTCACCCAACCCGTCAAACCTCCAGAGTCCTTTTTATTTCCACTTGTCTATAACCCCGGTCTTATTTTCTTGGCCATTTCAAATGGTAGGCCTAGAGTAAAGGGTAAGGGTTAGGTCTCAACATTGGTACCGAGGTCAAACCTACAACATTTACGGTAAAAGGGGGCAGGAATTTCAATTTACACTTCCGGAAATCCATGCCATAATGATTGTATTCTGTCCAAGCCGTGAACCATCTCAATAATCCATGGTCTTTCCCGTGTGTCCGTGTATGTGGCAATTTTTCAATAAAAACATCAGTTATACCTCGAACAGAATCAGGCCTTTTTGGTACGGGCTGAACTCAGGGGAAATATTCCGGGCAGGCGGGAAATGCACTGCCACAAGACGAGGGGGTCAAAACCATGAGGATCTCGGCGAAGGAACGTCTCCTCAAGGAACTTCAGATCGGTTGTGGAAAACCCCGACCGGTGAGGAGTCCTCGCGGGGGGGAGCTCCACTGCAAAGGGTGGCACCAGGAAGCTGCCTTGAGGATGCTCTGTAATAACCTGGATCCCGAGAACGCCGAAAAGCCCGATGAGCTCATAGTGTATGGAGGAACAGGGAGGGCTGCCCGGAACTGGGAGTGTTTTGATGCTCTTGTCCGGTCTCTCCTGGAATTGGAAAACGATGAAACGCTGCTCGTGCAGTCGGGAAAGCCTGTGGGTATTCTCAAAACCCACGCCATGTCCCCCCGGGTGCTCATCGCGAATGCCAACGTCGTACCTCATTGGGCCAACTGGGACTACTTTCATGAGTTGGAAGAGAAGGGGCTCATCATGTACGGTCAGATGACCGCGGGCTCCTGGATTTATATCGGAACCCAGGGTATCCTTCAAGGAACATACGAAACCTTTGCTTCTCTTGCCCAAGAGCATTTTGGGGGTACCCTCAAGGGGCGGATCGTGGTGAGTGGTGGGCTTGGAGGTATGGGCGGGGCCCAGCCATTGGCCGTCACCTTGAACGAAGGAGTGCTCGTCTGTGTGGAGGTTGACCGAGATCGGATTCAACGTCGCCTGGATACCGGATATCTGGATACGGTGACCGAGGATTTGGACGAAGCCGTTCGAATGAGCCGGAAAGCCGTTGTTGAGAGACGGCCTCTGTCCATCGGACTCCTTGGAAATGCCGCGGAAATCCTTCCCAGGATGGTCGAGATAGGCTTTATCCCTGATGTGGTGACGGACCAGACCAGTGCCCACGATGAGTTGGGCGCTTACGTGCCGGCGGGAATCTCCTACGAAGAAGCCCTTGCACTTCGAAAGTCTAACCCAAAACGCTATATCGAAACGGCCATGGATTCCATGGCGGTACACTGCCGGGCGATTCTGGATATGAAAGCCTTGGGGGCTGTGGCGTTTGACTACGGGAATAACTTGCGGGGCCAGGCCCTAAGACGCGGCGTAAAAAACGCCTTCGATTATCCCGGATTCGTCCCTGCCTACATCCGCCCGCTCTTTTGCGAGGGAGAGGGCCCCTTCCGGTGGGTTGCCCTTTCGGGTGATCCCCAGGACATCGTGGTGACCGATGAAGCGCTCATGGAAGCCTTTCCCGAAAAGGAACGGGTAGTCCGGTGGCTTAAGATGGCAGGGAAAAAGGTGGCTCACATGGGACTTCCCGCTCGTATATGCTGGCTGGGCTATGAAGAACGAGATAGAGCTGGAAAGATCTTTAACGATCTCGTCCGAAAAGGCGCTGTGAAGGCACCCATAGTCATCGGCCGAGATCACCTGGATTGCGGCTCCGTTGCATCCCCCAACCGGGAAACGGAGGCCATGAAGGACGGCTCGGATGCCGTGGCTGATTGGGCCTTGTTGAATGCCATGGTGAATGTGGCTTCAGGGGCAAGCTGGGTTTCCTTCCATGACGGCGGAGGTGTGGGAATCGGCTATGCCCTCCATGCGGGCCATGTGACCGTCGCAGACGGAACCGACGAAGGTGAGGCGCGCGTTGCAACGGTCCTTCGGAATGATCCCGCAACGGGCATTATCCGGCACGCGGATGCGGGTTACGAACGGGCCATCGAAGTAGCACACGAACGCGGAGTAAAGATCCCCATGATTACCATGCTCACGTAGTTCCATGTGTGGGAATCCGCCAAGGAGGATAAGGACATTATGCAGAAACAGCTCATCGAATGTGTTCCCAACTTCAGTGAGGGCCGGAGGGCTGATGTCATCGAAGCCATTGTGAAACCGTTCCGGGAAAGGAGGGGATGTGCTCTCCTTGACTATCGGACGGACAAGGACCACAACCGATTGGTTGTGAGTCTTGTGGGGGCACCCGGTCCCATCGAGGAAGCGCTGCTGGCAGCCTCAAAGGTCGCCATATCCCTCATCGACTTGGAACGTCACCAGGGTGGCCACCCCCGTGTGGGGGCAGTGGATGTCATTCCGTTTGTCCCGCTCCGAGATATAACCATGGAGGAATGTGTGGAGTTGGCCCACAGTTTTGGCCGACGTTACTATGAGAATACGGGAGTTCCTGTCTACTTTTATGAGGAAGCGGCGTTGAGACCCGAGCGAAAACAGCTTGAGGTCATCCGAAGGGGCCAGTATGAGACTCTGAAGGTGGAAATAATAAACCCCGAAAGACACCCGGATGTAGGAGAACAGAAACTCCACCCCTCTGCAGGCGCTACCGTCATAGGCGCAAGGAAATTCCTCGTGGCGTTCAACGTGAACCTGGGAACGGACAATGTGAAGGTGGCCAAGGAGATTGCCAAAGGTGTCCGATCTTCCAGCGGTGGGCTTTGTCATGTGAAGGGCATCGGGCTTGCTCTAAAGAGCCGCGGCCTCGTCCAGGTGAGCATGAACATCGTGGACTTTAAAAAGAATGCCCTCTATCGGGTTCTGGAACTCATTCGCATGGAAGCCCGAAAATGGGGCGTGCCGGTGGTTGAGACCGAGGTCTACGGGCTGGTTCCCGCCGCGGCCCTCCTGGATAGTGCATCCTACTACATGCAAATCGCGGGTTTCGACCCCGATCAGGTGATCGAACTCCGGCTACTCCAACTGCTCGAAGATGACGAGGCATGATGAACAAACTCTTCAGAAATGCTTCCATCACGACGCCCTTCGACCCGGGAACTCCCTTGGCCGGAAAACGCCAGGGGGAGGTTCACTATTTTAAGCACGGAGCCCTTTATTGTCAGGACGGGGTGATCCAAGCCTTTGGGGAAGAAGATGAGGTATTGAAGGACCTTTCACCCAGTGATGTGGATGGCGAAATTGACTGCGAAGGCCTCTGTCTCATTCCCGGTTTCGTGGACCCCCATACTCACATGTGCTTCCCCAAGCGAAGAGAAGAAGAGTTCACCCTCCGGATGGAAGGAATGGACTACCTTGAAATCCTCCGGAGGGGAGGTGGGATTCTTTCCTCGGTTCGGGCCGTTAGGGCCTCTTCCGAGGATGAACTCTTCTCCGTGACCCTGGAACACGCTCTTTCGGCTCAGCGGTTTGGTACAACCACCCTTGAGATTAAGAGCGGATATGGCCTGGCAACGGAAGCGGAACTGAAAATCCTCCGGGTCATTGATCGCATTGGTCGAGAAACTTCCCTGGATGTCGTTCCCACCTTTCTCGGAGCGCATGCCGTTCCGGAGGAGTATCAGAAGGCACCCGAAGATTATGTCGAGCTTCTTATTCATAACATGATTCCGGCTGTCTCAGGGCAGGGCATCGCCCGGTTTTGCGACGTCTTCTGCGAGAAAGATGTCTTTTCCGTGGATCAGAGCCGCCGCATATTGCAGGCCGCCAGGAAGGCCGGTTTGGGGCTCAAGATTCACGCAGATGAAGTTTACGATCTTGGGGGGGCAGGATTAGCAGGGGAACTCCAGGCAACGTCCGCTGAGCATCTGCTTGCGGCTAGCGAAAAAAACCTCCGGGCCATGGCGAGGCGAGGCGTTATAGGGGTGCTTCTCCCTGGAACCGCCTACAGCCTGCGCAAAGCTTACGCTCCTGCCTGGAAAATGGTGGAATTCGGAGTTTCCGTAGCCATTGGCACCGACTGTAATCCGGGTTCTTGCTACACGGAGTCGATGCCTTTCGTCTTTGGCCTCGCTGTCCTTAATATGAACCTTTCGGTGTCGGAAGCCCTGGTGGCGGCGACGTTGAACGCGGCCTATGCCATTGGCATGGCCGAACGGGTTGGCAGTCTCGATGTGGGAAAATCCGCGGACTTCCTTCTCCTGGATGGAGAAAGCCCTGCGATTCTTGCATATCATGCGGGAGTTTCACCAGTGGTGAAGGTATTCAAAGGAGGAGAACTCGTTTTCCCTCTCTGAATTTCGGGAGTCGGCAAAGCGGGGGCGTATTGCCAAGGGCCTGCCTCGTATTCAATTGAAGATGGAGGAATTCGTTTTGAAACTCGATCAATTGACGGTTCGCAATTTCATCCAGGAGCTTGGCTCCGGCTCAGCAACACCGGGCGGTGGGAGCGCGGCCGCTCTCTGCGGCGCCATGGGAGCCGCCCTTTCTGCCATGGTGGCCAGGTTCACAGCGGGAAGGGAAAAATTCAGGAACGCCTGGGAGAGGATGGAAGGGATTAAACAGGGATCAGATGAACTGGCCGAGCGTTTTCTCGCGCTTATCCAGGAAGACACGGACGCCTACCAGGAAGTCCTGAAGGCCCTGCGGCTTCCAAAGGAGGCCGAGGAGGAGAAGGCGTTTCGACAGGAAGCTCTGCAAAAAGCTATGAAAAAAGCCTCAAGCGTGCCTCTGGAGACCCTCCGCGTTTCGGAAAGGCTCATTCAGATGGCCAAGGGGGCCGTTGAACAAGGGAATCCTACTACAGTAACGGATGCCGCTGCGGCTGTGCATCTTGCCTATGCGGCGGCGACGGTAGCGGCCTATAACGTCCGTACAAACCTTTCCAGCCTAAAAGACGATGTGTTTGTCGATGGGTGCAAAAGGGAGGCCGAAGAAATTCTTGAGCGGATAGAAGCTCTTTTGGCCGAGGCGGATGGATATGTGAATACCCAACTGCCATGAGTCAAGAAGGTCAAAAAAAGAGGGGACATCCTATATTACCCCTGTCAAGATGTGAGATCTGGAGATCCATATCGTAGTGAGTATGTCCTTTCCAAGCCGTCATTCTTCAGGATGGACTATAATTTTCGGTGTTTTTTTGGGTATACGGGGGTTTTTCCCGTAAACAATGGATAGAATTCGGTCTCGATATGGCAAAGAATGTAGTCAGGGAGGACAAGAAGTATCGCAGCAAAATTCTTGTTATCTGTGCTCTCTTAGTCCTCTTAGGCATAGCGTTTATTGGATGGCTGCTTCCGCTGGGAATCGAGTACCTGAGAAGATTAGATGCTGAGACAGCCATTTTTGTTATAGAAATGATCCTTGTTCTCATATTTCTTAGTGTCATCTCTTTTGCTTTTTACCTATTCATGATCGGTCGCAGAATTATGAAACACGAACGTTTTCCTCCACCTGGTATGAAGGTCATACGAGATACAGCACTCATTATGGGTGATAAGGCGAGGCTAAGGGGTCAAGTGTTGGTCTTTCTTTCTGTAGTTCTCGTTCTCATAGGGTTAATCGGTGCTTTCTATACGCATTATGCGCTCCACAGATTGGCGGGCGGATAGTATTGTAGGGATCCTTAACCTTAAATGAAGGGCGAAAAGGGATGACCACCCAGATCCAAATAGTAGCCCATGAGGAGATAGACGAGGGCCTTTTGAACCAAGTTCGAACGTGGGCCAACGAGGTCTTGGAAAGGGCAGGGCCTCTATCTTCGGCTCCTTCTCTTTCTATAACGATATGGAAAACCGTGGAGAAATTGCAGGCCTTTTACCGGAGAGAAAAGGAGGCGCTCGGTGTCGTTACAGGAGAGGAGATGGACTTCCTGGCAACCCATGATGCGTGGAGAGGCTACCCGAGGATCCATATCTGTCAAGAAAGGCTGAGGGGAACCCCCAGCACCATCGTCCAGGGTGTTATTCACCACGAGATCAGCCACGCCTTGCACCATGGCACGCCGGAGTTTTACACCTTCCGATTCTCAAACAGGCTCCAGGATGCGGGACGACCCCATGGCCTGGATCTACCCCTTCTCCAGCAATGCATCTACCTCCTCTCAGTGGCCATCAAAGATCGGGATGTGGTCCGATGGCTTGCCGAAGTAGGACTTGGTTTCAGCCAACTGGCGCTTATCGAACACCTCATTTCCGATACCGAGGAGGAACGCCGGATCTGGGAGGTGGTTCGCGGCTCTTCTGCCCTGAAGAAGATAGCCCTTGCAACTTTCCTCAAAACCCTTTTCCCTATCGAAGCCATGATTTCGGTCGGAATCGAAGAGGCTCAAGGCCTCAGAAATCAATGGAAGGAAGCCTACGGATGGCTTTCCGAAAGGGAATGGGAGGGTCTCTCCCAATTTGCCCAATGTACCATGAACGATGAGGGAGAGACCTTTCAGGAACGATTAGAGCAGGCAGCCATTCGGGTTATCAATCAATTTTGAATTGGGGGGTCATCTATAAAGGGGTTATTGCCCAAATCCCCTTTCGATGTTTGCTCCAGGAGATTTGGACAACAGCCCGCCAACATTTGACATAGTAAAGGAGACGAATGCCATGGTCGCATGGGAAGCCTATCTCAATGAACACAGGGACCAGTTTATCAACGAATTGCTGGAGTTTCTCCGCATTCCCAGCATTTCCAGCTTGCCTGATCATAGATCCGACGTCCAGTGGGCAGCCGAATGGCTCGAGGCCAGGATGAAAGCGGCCGGTTTGGAATCAGTCCGGATCATGCCGACAGGCGGCCACCCGGTGGTCTACGGCGACTGGATTCACACCTCGGGTAGACCGACCGTACTTATATACGGCCACTTCGATACCCAGCCGGTGGATCCCCTAGATTTGTGGGACAACCCGCCGTTTGAGCCTATCATCAAGGGCGGTCGCATCTATTCGCGTGGAGCGAGTGATGACAAGGGCAACCTGTTTATCCCGATCATCGTCGCCGAAGCCATGCTGAAAACCGGAGGAGGTTTGCCAGTCAACCTCAAATTCCTCTTTGAGGGTCAAGAGGAGATCGGTAGCCCCCAGTTACCGGATTTTATAGGAGCCAACAAGGATCTGTTGTCCTGTGATCTGGTCTTGAGTGCCGACGGAGGCCAGTGGGACGAAAACCAGCCAGCCCTGATCCTGGGCACCCGGGGACTGGCCGCAGTGTATATCCACGTTCAAGGGCCGGATCATGACCTTCACTCCGGAACCTATGGCGGCACCATCGCGAATCCGATCCACGCCCTGGTCCAGATTCTGGACTCGATGCACGATCAGGACGGACGAATCACCGTGGAGGGATTCTACGACAACGTCCGGTCCCTTGCCGATAAGGAGCGGGCTCAACTGGGCAGGGTGCCTTTTGACGAGGGCGAATACCTGAATAAGATCGGGGCGACCTCCGTTTTTGGCGAGCCGGGATTCACCACCTATGAACGAGCCTGGGCTCGGCCAACCATAGAGATAAATGGCATATACGGTGGCTTCCGTGGAGAGGGTTTGAAGACGGTCCTGCCTAGCACGGCCCATGCCAAGATCTCATGCCGGTTGGTGGCCGACCAGGAACCCTCGAAAATCAGCGATATAGTCCTGGCCCACGTAAAGAAAGTAAGCCCGCCCGGGGTTAAGGTGAAGGCCACTAAGGCAAAGAGCGGGGCGATCCCATATCTGGTCCCGGCCGCTCACCGCGGCATGCGTATCGCAGCCTCGGTACTTCGGGATCTTTACGGGAAAGAGCCCTATCAGATCCGGTCGGGCGGGACCATACCGGTAAATGCTCTCTTCTTACACTACCTTGATGCCTACACAATCGTTTTCGCCTTTGGCCTTAATGATGAGCGCTCACACTCGCCTAACGAATTCTTTCGGCTGTCCAGCTATGGAAGGGGGCAGAAGGCCTATGGAATGCTCCTGAACCAGCTGGGAGAGGAATTCGGGCATGACGAAACGGCTGAGTTATTATAGTCCTACACGAAAGGGGAGGGGGCGAGTCCCGAGATGTAAGGAGATTAGGGGATTGGGTTATACGGAACTCTTTCTGCTTTCCATCAAAAACCATGGAGGTTACTCCTCAAGGAAGGGTTAGTTCAGCATCCGGCAATGAGCTTAGACTTTTTACTGAAAACTTGACGGCTTCGTAAAAAGTCCATTTGCTGCGTTCCGCTTCATCCTTCGTCACTGCAGCGTACTTCTATGTACGCCTCATTCCTCAGGATTTGCGCGCCTTGCACCTGGATCTTTTTTCTTTGCCGTCTGATTCCGACTTTTTACGAAATCATCAAACATAACTGAAATAAGGAGATAAAAGGTCATGGCTATTCCTGTCAAATTGAAAGACATCATAGACGGGATGGAATTTCAATCTGATGAAATCGCCTCATATCTTAACAAAAGGACAGGTGAAGTGGTCACAATTACCGACGAGGAATTCAGAGCTGCTGAAGACAATGAACCAATCGAAGATTTTCCCAAGTGGCAGCATGAAAATATAAAAAGAGCCAGGGAAGTATTGGAAACAGATGATTACATTTCCCTACCTTCAAAGTCTGACATACACGGATATGAGATCATGGAGCGATTCTGCTTATCCATAACTGATGATGAGATCAGGGAAAGAATGTACAGATCGATCAAGGGTAGTGGCGCCTTCCGAAGATTCAAAGACAATATTCAGCGAAACAATAGGGTGGAGGATTGGTATAAGTATCGAGAAGAAGCGATAAAACAAATTGCAATCGACTGGTGTGAAGAGAATGATATAGAGTTTACAGAACAGCGATCTTAAATATCTTAAGCGCTTCCAAACAAGAGGTGCCCAGATCCGCGCTTGGGTTTTGGCCGTGGTGCCTGTCTTATTACTGTTGTTGGTCTTTTTAATATCCGTTTGGCGTCAAAACTTGCAGCAATGCAAGGAATGGGCATTCAAGAACTCTTTGACCGGAGGTTTCCGGGGGTTCAGGTTGACGCGCAGTACTCAGGTTTTTTTCTCCTGGCAGTTAAAAGATTGCAGACGGAGATCCTACAGGTTGTTCTGTTGAAAAATTCCTGCAAGGCTGGTTGGGGAAAAACTACGCTTTACACTGTGGTGTTCAACAAGCAATTGGTGAGTTTTTTCTCTTTACGGATGCCGAGGTCGTGATGGGACAATCCACCGTGAGCAAAGCAGTCAGGTTGACGTATATCGTCCAGTGGGTACGCATCATTCATTGGCAAAGCTAAAAGCCAACAGAGTATAGAACTGGAAAGAGAAAAGAAAGAAGGGAGACATTGTCGGGGCCTGCGACCTCAACTGGTTGACGATGGGTGACACGGAGCCCTGGAGGGCGGACCCAATTGGGAAATGCAGGGCTTTAGTGCGATTGGTACTACTCGGCGCCGTCCCAGCAATACGTGCAGAGCCTCTTTTTGGGCAGGCCGATTGCCTCCACGAGGTCCGGCAGACGCTGGTACTTCAGCGAGGTTAATCTCAACCTTTCCCTTATCCTCTCAACCATCGCGGCGTGCTCTTCCGAATCGGGGTCGGTGTACTCATCGGGGAACTTGTCGGCAGTTCCCTCGATCTGGTGGATTGCCTTTCTCCCCGCGAGGTCCAGTTCGGATCTCGACCGGGAGAAATTGAGAAACTTGCAGGCGTACACCAGGGGAGGACAGGCCGGCCGCATGTGAACTTCCTTTGCGCCGCAGTCATACAGCCTTTGTATGGTATCTTTGAGCTGCGTGCCCCTGACGATCGAATCCTCGGCGAAAAGCAACCTCTGCCCTTGTACCAGCTCCTGTATGGGGATGAGCTTCATCTTCGCGATGAGATCCCTCATGCCCTGATCCTGCGGCATGAAACTCCTCGCCCACGTGGGGGTGTATTTTACAAAGGGTCTTCTAAAGGGTATGCCCGCTTCGTTCGCGTAGCCTATGGCGTGTCCCGTGCCGGAATCGGGTATTCCCGCGACGATATCTATCTCCACGTCGTCGTTTCTTGCGAGCGTGGCCCCGCATCTGTTCCTTGCCGCCTCTACGTTGATTCCCTCATAACTCGTAGCGGGATAACCGTAGTAGACCCAGAGGAAAGCACAGATCTGCATCCTGGCCTCAGGTGCCTTCTTCTGCTCAACCCCGTCTTCGGTTACGCGTACTATTTCGCCTGGGCCGAGGTACCTTGTGATGACATACCCCATATTGGGAAAAGCACATGTTTCGAGGGTCGCGGCATGGCTTCCCGGTTTCTCCCCAAGCACAATGGGCGTTCTTCCGAGCCTGTCCCGCGCAACATAGAGCCCGTCGTCGGTTAGGAGGAGTATCGTACAGGAGCCATCAATATTTTCCTGTGCATTTTGGATCCCCTCTGCGAAAGTCGGCCCCTCATTTATCAAAGTCGCGACAAGTTCCGTCGGGTTGATCCCTCCCCGGCTCATCTCCGAAAAATGTACTCCCTTCCTGGAGGCTTTTGCGGCGAGCTCGTCGAGATTGTTGATCCTTCCAACGGTAACTATAGCGTACGTTCCGAAATGGGACCCTATAATCAGCGGCTGGTCCTCGTAGTCGCTTATGACTCCTATGCCCATGTTGCCGTGGAGCTTCGGAAGGTCATCCTCGAGCTTGGACTTGAACTGAGCGTTTTCGATATTGCGGATGGCGCTCTTCAGCCCGTCCGAACCCTTTACGGCAAGTCCCCCCCGCTTCGTTCCGAGGTGAGAATGATAATCGGTCCCGAAAAATAGATCCTGAATGCAGTCCTCTCTGGTCACCACACCGAACAATCCACCCATAATAGATCCCCTCCTGTAAAGATTTTACTCCCTGATCCTTATGATACGATGGAATATTAGCACAGTTGGTTTAAAAATCAATGAGATGGTCATTGCAGAGTTCGGTGGGCGAATTTCATTTTTTCGGGAATAGATACCCCGTAAGGACAATGCTCCAGGCATTGCTCACATCCGGTACAGACATTAGCGTTCACCTCAAGGGATTGATATTGTTCTCTCGCCCATTCTTTTAGGTCATATTGATCATAGTAGTTTTCGAAACGGAATATGTCCGGAATTGGTATTCCCTCTGGGCAGGGAAGGCAATACCCACAATTTCTGCAAGACCCCTTTCCTGCCTCCCCCACACATTCCATGAGCGCTTTGACCTCTTCCCTATCGATCTTCCTCGGCTGCCTTCCGACTTGAAGGTTCTCATTCAACTCATACAGTCGCATCATCCCAGGGATGGCGCATGTGATATTCGGATTTGAGAGAACGTAGCGCAGGGAAACCTGGGCGAGGGATTCTCCTTGGTTGAATTTCCTATTCTTGAGAACCGACGGGCGATCCGCCAGTCTCCCTCCTGCGAGAGGCTTCATGGCGATTAAGCCCATGCCCGTTTTGTGAGCCATGGGAAGAAGGTCCGCAGCCAAGCGATCTTCATCAAGGGCGCTGTAAGCTACCATCAGAACCGAAAATACCCCAGATTCAACGGCCTTCCTCATTATTGGGAGGGAATGATGTATGCTGATTCCAATTTCCAAGATTTTCCCTTCTGTTCTAGCCTTTTGCAGAGCCTCCAACCCACCGCTGTCAAATATCCGATCGTATTCAGAACCTCGAACATCGTGGAAGAGGACCAGATCGATACGGTCTGTCCTGAGGCGACGAAGACAGCGCTCTAATTTCTTACGAACTCCAATGCCATCCCGTTCATCTATTTTTGTGGAGAGATGGAATTCTTTGCGCCTTCCCTTCAGTGCAAGGCCGATCTTCTCCTCGCTATCACCATAGCAGTCGGCAGTGTCCACAAAGTTAATTCCCCCATCAATGGCCTTGTTCAGAAGAATGTCGCATTCTTTCTGAGAGACAAGAGGGAGTTTGATGGCTCCGTAGCCAATCACAGAGAGCTCCCAGCCTGTTTTCCCAAGAGTTCTCCTTTGCATAATGTTTCCTATTCTAAACCAAAATATCATTCTTTCTCAAATAGGAAAACGAGTAAGGGGACAGGAGGTTTCTTTTTTGGGTAGACTGGTAATATTTTTTTTCTGTGTTACCCTCTGGGGTATAACCCCTTAATACCTTTATGTATAACGTTGGTTCTGAAGCAACTTGATAGGGGAGGGAGTTTACATTCTAGGGACATAACACGAATTCTTGAGTTTCTTGGGTTTCTTGAGTTAAACCTCGTGCTTTAAGCTTCGACCTTTGTGAGGTGACCCTTTTCCCGCCACTGGGGGGTCAGGCGGGGAATATGTGCCCCTTCCAAGCGAGTTTGGGTGCTGCCGTTATGCGGTACCGCAGTGCCCCGGTTTGAAGGATGGAATTACGCTTAGGGATGAGGGAGTTCCCAGAAAGTCAGGAAACTTCAGTCAATAATGCATCGAAAAAAAATATAAAGCCTCTGGAGATGATGTATGAGATATAAAGCAAGGGTAATGGAAAAGATTGAAAAATTTGCTAGAGAATATTACGCGAAATTGGACTTTGCTCACAATATTGGACACGGTGAACGAGTAGTTAAGATAGCTAAAAAAATAATGGATAAGGAAGGGGGAGAATCTTTTTTAGTGGAAGCCGGAGCCTGGTTACACCAACTTCATGATGATATTGAAACTCTTGAAGAATTTTTGTCATGTTTAGAAATTGATGATGAGACTCGGGAAAAAATAGCAGAGATTGTAATATATTGTAAACCGAACAAGATAAAGCAAGATTCTTCTTTGGAAGCCAGAATAGTCTTTGATTCTGACGGGTTAGAAGTTTTGGGTCCTTATGGTGTTGTTAGGGAATTACTCTGCAATGCAAAAACAAGAAACAGATTATGGGATGAAAATGTTCATGCAACTAAGGAAGTTCAAAGAGTCTTTCAAGAGAAGTTAATGACGACATCGGCAAAGAAATTGGCAAAAGAATCAATCGAAATCTCTCGTAAGTTTTGGGATTGCTACGATAGATGGCAGCGATTGGATTTAGGCTGATGTTCATTTGGGACCACGGGAAAGGATAGGGTTAAGCCTTGCCATTGGACACATGGTGTTCTCTCTCCATGATGAATCCCGGATTGACAGGCCAAAGGGCCTTAGCCTGAGAGTCTGAGTTTAGGGGTTTTTTGCCTTAATTGAGGATGCTTGGCGCAGATAGGATATTCGGGTATTTCCTTTTTGTCTCATGGACACGCCCCCCCCTTTTTCTCTTAAGCGGGGGGAAAGTTTGGTTACAGGAATGAGGAAGTAAAACAGAAGAACGGGGGCAGAATGAGAGATTTGGAAAAACGGATCGAGCAGTTTGCCCAATGGATGTTCGAGGCGAAATACCTCGTCGTCTTTACGGGGGCGGGCATCAGTACCGAATCAGGTCTACCTGATTTTCGAGGACCAGATGGTATTTGGACAAGACAAGCCAAAGGGTTTTCCCCAAAGCCCCGGCCATTCTCTTCAGTTGAGCCGAATGCTGGTCATCGAGCCATTGTTGAATTACAGAATTTGGGTAAAATGCGTTACCTCATTTCTCAGAATGTGGATAACCTCCATTTGAGGTCGGGCATCAGGCCGGATCTATTGGCCGAGTTACACGGCAATACCAACAAGCTTAGATGTCAACGGTGTCAGACTCAGGTAGGCAAATCCCCGGGGTTAGAGATCTGTTCCTGTGGTGGGAGGCTGGTGTCCAGTGTCGTTAACTTTGGCGATCCTTTGCCCAAAAAAGAACTGGAGAACTCCTTTAGACATTCACAACAATGCGATCTTTTCATAGTTGTAGGTTCCAGTCTTGTCGTCAGTCCAGCGAATGAAATGCCACGGGTAGCCCTCGAGTCAGGAGCCCGCCTCGTTATTATCAATCAGGGAGAGACTCCTTTGGACGAGAATTGTCATCTACGTTTTGAGGAAAAGATAGGAGAAGTATTACCGGCAGCAGTGGAGACGTTAAGAGAGCTCATCAAGAATTCTCAATGAAAAGGTAAAATAAAAGGGGGCAGGTGTGATATTATACAAAATATTACGCCTTTTCGGACGGCCAATAATAAGCGCAGGGGCCGGGCCTTGATGTTGCAAAATGGTTTTTATTCCCTTCAGGAGAACAGAGGGGAGTTCTTAGTAAGGTTTCCTGCCGAT
>JAUWDQ010000154.1 GCA_030608745.1 Pseudomonadota bacterium
CTCTTTGACTAAGGCAGCGGGAATAAAAATGACGCTCACGTCCAGGGGCCCTTCCCTTTCATTCGCCTCTTCCACCGTGTCATAAACGGGAATCCCATGCACGACTTCCCCTCTCCTTCCGGGAGTTACTCCAGCTACGACATTGGTTCCATACTCCTTCATCAATTTTGACCTTACCGTGCCCTCGCGTCCCGTTATCCCTTGGATCACCACTCTCATCTTTTCATCGATAAGGATTGACATGTTTTAGGCCCTCATTCTCTTAGCTTCCTTTAAACCGGGAATTGGGAGATCGATTAAGATCGCCTTGTTTCCATGAAACTCACAAGCTAACTCACAGGCCAAGCATTCCGTACACCTTCCCCTCTTCGCCTCCTCAGGGGTAATGGAAAGGATTGGTTTCCCACCATCGAATTTCAAGATCCCCGCTGTACAGGAACTCACGCATGGTTTATCGGTGCAGGTCTCGCACTCTTCATGACGAACATACAAGATCCCGGTCAGTGTTTCAAAATGGTAAGAAGAAGGTTTTGGTTTTCCTCGGATTTCCTTGGGTGAACCCTTTCGACCGTAATCCCAATGTTCCACCAATTCTTGTAATCTCCTTGCACAGAAAACGGCGGACGTATCCCTCCCATAGGCCTCCACTGTCCCTGGAAGATCCTTCGTATGATCGTGCAAGATCTCCATGGCAAGTTCCTCTGAGTTTCCTCCAATCCGAATCACAGCAGGTATACTTAGGGTGCCCTCCCTAAATGCCTTCACCAATCCTCTGGCAGAATGGAACTGTTCTTGACTTGCCACACCAGATCCCGATGCGAAGTATCCGTCAATATTCCTCTGAGAGAGAATGATCTTGGCTGCTCTATACACCTTTGAGGCAGAGGGATTTCCACTGGTGTCACAATAATTTGCCATCTTGAAGCCTTGGCTTAGAAGCGCATCCATGGACATCATCGAGCCCCCTCCTCCAGCTCCATGGAAACCAACGTATCCAGACCTGGCTTCAAACTCCCCTTCCATCTGAAAAAAGTAGAACGTGCCTCGATGATCCTTGGCCTCCACCTGATAGGCCACTTTCTCCAAAGGGGTTGCCGGTCTGTCAAATTCCCGCGCTATCTCAATGCCTAACTCGGGGTGCCGGAAGACGGCGTAGTCGTCGATAACAATATGGCTATCGGCTGCAACGATCCCCCCCTGTTTCGTCAAGACCAGGGGATTGATCTCAGCTGATCGCGCTTCATATTTTCTTGAGACTCGATAAAATTTCACCAAGAGATCACTCAACCCTCTCTGGAGATCACCCCGGATTTCTCCTTTTCTCAAGATGTTTCGCGCTTCATAACTTCTCAGGCCCGTGGTAATATCGATGGGGAATGTAATGACCTGTTTAGGGTGTTTCCTGGCAATCTCTTCTATCCCCGTTCCACCTACAGGACTGAATATAAGGGTGGGGCGCCTGGCTATATCATCAATGATCATCCCGATGTAGAATTCCCTATCGATATCTAGTTTCTCCTCAACGAGGACTTCCCTCACTGCAAACCCCTTGATATCCATTCCCAGAATCTCGTCCGCTCCCTTCTCCGCTTCCGTCGGATTTCGAGCACACTTCACTCCACCCGCTTCTGTTCTGCCCGTCACCCAGGCCTGTGCTTTTACGAATACTGGCCCTCCAATCTCCTCAGCGATTTTTTTTGCCTCTTCCTTGGTTTTTGCTATCCCTCCCTTGGGGATTGATATTCCCCCCTTCTGGAGCAACCCCTTGCCCTGGTATTCATATAACTTTGCCATGGTTACCTCCAGGCCCTCCAATTCGGCCCAAACTGATCTCTCCCCCTTACCCGAGGACTACAGCGGCTTTTCTCGGTTCAAAGCAACAACCCGGCCTCATGCTCACGACCCGGATGCCGCTTGCCCTCAATGGGCCAATTTTCATAAACGTTCCCAGTGCCGTAGTATCCCCGCCTAACCCAAGAGGACCCACTTTTGTTGCATTGATCAATTCCGTTACCTTCTTCTCCCAACGGCTCTGCCGACTCAGGCTCCCCTCTTTCATCGCCTCCAACATGAGGGCAGAGGCCTCCACGTGGGTTCTCCCGATTCCGATTGCTGGGACGCAGGGGGTACAGCCGAGATTCTTCGCCTCAGAGGAAGCCCAACGTACCGCTTCTCCCAGAACCACGTCGATGCTCCGTTGATGAAAAACCCGGTACGTTTTGGCCCTAATCTCCGGTCCGCCCCCTAACAGTAAGACTGTTATCTTGAGCTTGTCTCCCTTGGCCGGTTTAACGATCACTGGAGCAAGCGATAGTTTCCCGGGATCGGCGTATAAACCCCTTGACTGCTCAACCCGCTCGATAGGGTTACCCCTCACTGCCATCGGTCTTCCGGGCATAATTCGCAGCCCCCGGATTATGCCATCGTTGATGGCTGAAAGCCAGCCCTTAGGCAGACTTACATTCATCCCAATATCGAGGAAGACGTGGGGAATTCCAGTATCATCACAAAGGGGAGAGGAATTCTTCTCCGCCCTCACGGCATTTTCCAAGATCCTTTCAAGCACCCATTTCGCGCTCTCGTTCTTCTCCGCGCTTATGGCATTCCGATACGCCCTCAGTTGATCCGGTCGGAATGTTGTCCCCGCCTTCACCAAACAAGTTTCAACCGCATCTTCTATCTCTTTTCGGCACAGCATTCTCAAATCCTCAACCACCCCGACGGGATGCAAAAATAGTCTCGCCATGGGCTATGGCGATGATGGCTGGAAACCCCTTTACCTCTATTTGATAAAGGGCCTCCATCCCTTCCTCTCTGAAAGCCGCTACCCGTTGGGATACCATCTTATCCGAGAATAACGCGGAAACAGGCGGTGTGATGGCAAAAACGGAATGATGTTTTTTCAGTTCTTCGACGGTCTTGGGACTCAAGGCCCCCTTCCCCACGTGGATCTTTACGCCTGCTTTTGATAACGCTGGGATGCTTCCCTCAATCTCAACCTTATTGCTAGACGTTGGTCCAATCCCTGCAGGGCTGACAGCCGTATGGAAAATGACAGCTCCCTCTAAGTTCACACCTATGCTATCCAGGTCATGGTTCTCGATTAATCTTACGAGCTTCGGCAATACCGCGTCCCTTCCGCAATAGATCGTTCCCTCGATTTCTATCTGGTCGCCGACCTTTAGCTCCTCGATCTCACGTTGGTCAATGGGCGTTTGAAGCGTAATCATTCCTTTTCCTTCCCAAGTTCTATCGCCGCCTCCCCCTTCGTGGCTTGGAATTCATTAAACCTTTCTAAGATTTCCGCTTCATCGGCTTTTTCCAATTCCTCCATCTCCTTCCTGAACTCTCCCCCCCTAATCTCCTTCAACCTCTGGTCCAATTGCGGGGAAGGCGGAATAACATGCTTCCCATAGATTCTTCTGATCAGGAGAGCGATATTAAACGGGGATAATTCAGCTGGGCACCTCACTGCACACACCCCGCACATGACGCATTCAATGGAAAGCTCAACGACTTTCTCTAAATCCCCCCGCATAGCCGCGGCGACATACCCCATCACGTCCAATTCCATCGGGCAGGCCTTGGTGCAGGTATTACACTGTAAGCACCGCATCAATTCGGGATAGAGCTTTGTAACATCTGAATCGTTGGCCCGGACGTTTTTGATGGTATAGATGGCTTTATGTGCCGGTACAAAGGGGAGTTGCATAAGGTACATATCGGGCTCTATCACAGTCTGACACGCCAATCCAAAGTTGAGCTGGTAGGTGCCCTTCCTCCGATACAGCGTCACACAGGCCCCGCACACCCCTCCCCTACACCCGCATCCCCTTTTCACCCTATACCCGGCAAACTCCATTGCCTTCAGAATGGTCAGTCCCTGGGGAACCTCGTACTTCCTCCCCATAACGTAAATGGGGATCATTTTGATGATGTCGTTGAGCACCGCTAACCCTCTCTAGCGCCCCTTGGTGTATTGCACGGTGGAAAGGGTCTTTTCAAAACGATAGTCCGGAAGCAGCATCGGAGAAGATATCTCTGAAAAGATTTGTGTTTCTACCAGCGATTCATTATAGGCTCTGATGTGGTCGAGGGATAATTTCCCAATCTTAACCCTCCCGATCTTTTCCGCAGCATGAATCCCCGCACGACGGCCAAAGACAAAAATATCCACCAGTGAGTTGGCGCCCAAACGGTTATGACCGTGGACCCCTCCCGCCGCCTCGCCGACAGCATAGAGATTGGGAATATCCGTCTCACCATCCACGTTCACCCTGATCCCTCCGTTCTGATAGTGTTGGGTGGGATAGACCAAAATGGGTTCATGGATGGGGTCGATGCCATATTTCTTGAATCGGCTGTGGATTCCCGCAAACCTTCTCAAGAACGTCCCTTCTCCTCCCATCACGTCTATGAGGGGAGTATCCAGCCAAATACCCACCATTCCCGTGGGAGTTAGAACCCCCTTTCCCCCTTCCCCACATTCTCGAATAATTGCGGCAGAGAGCGCATCCCTCGTTTCGAGGCGGTCGACAAACATGTCGCCATCGACGTTAACCACCTGGGCTCCCTGGGCCCGTACTGCCTCGGAAACGAGAAGCCCCAACATCTGCTCGGGCCAGGCAACCCCTGTGGGATGGTACTGGACGAAATCGATGTAGAGCAGTTTCGCTCCCGCTCGATAGGCCATTACCAGCCCATCGGCAGTGGCCCCGTAGTGATTGGACGTTGGAAATCCCTGTGGGTGGAGTCGTCCCATTCCCCCCGTGGCGAGTATGGTGGCTTTGGCCTCAACGGGGAAATATTCCTCGGTGTCGAAATTGAAGAGCACCGCTCCCGCACACTGCCCCCCATCATCCAAGAGGAGTTCAACGGCAGGACTAAACTCCAAGACATCGATTTCCCGGTTACGAACTTCGTCGCAGAGAACCCGCATGAATTCCAATCCTGTAAGGTCTTTTACCGAATGGGATCTCCTTCGGGAATGCCCCGCTGGCATGTGGGCATAATACGCGCCATCGGGAAGCCTATCGAAGTTGACTCCCAGACTCGTGAGCCACTCCACAACAAAGGGGGCATCGTTAACCAGTGCCTCAACTAACTCGGGAATATTTTTCCCTCTCCCCCCCACAATCGTGTCGACGTAGTGGATAACGGGGGAATCTTCGGGCAACGTTGCTGCGGCTATCCCACCCTCAGCCATGATCGTGTTCGAATCACCCAATCTCAATTTCGTCGCTAACAAGACCTCGGCTCCATGTTCTCTCGCGGTCAGGGCAGCAGTTACCCCCCCTCCACCGCTTCCGATGACCAATACGTCGGTCCTGGAGTCTACCTTTGTCAGATCGACGGCCTCAGGTATCAATAGACTCGGCGATTCCAACAGGTCAACCAATTCCTTGGGGGCCACACCTCCCCTGTTGGGCCCGACCCGAATCTCCCTTTTCTCGGCCATTCGGAAGTCAGGATGGTAGGTCTCCAAAAGTGAAGCCTTGTCCGCCAAATTTAGGCTCGGGAAACCCTGCCCTAACCGACCGTTCCTCGAGGCTTCTATCTTTTCCAGAGACTCCTGAAACTCAACTGAATAGGCCATATCACGACTTCTGGTCATGACACTTCATGTAATTTATTGCTAACGCACATTATAAATAAGTATATACAACTATATAAGTATCGGCAAGGAAAAATATCAAAACATATCCCGCTAGCACATTTTCATCTCCTCTTGTAATCCCAATTCCTCCATCTTTGAAGGCAGAGGTATGCCCTCATCATCCCATTTTCGCTCCTCATAGTACCTGCTAACCATATCATCAACATTGGGGAGATATTCCGCGGCCCCCCCTGTTCCCCTCTTGTCCTTAATGAATCGATCAGGTAAGGTATCCTCTTTTCTTCCAAACCCGAGCTTCAGGTTACACAATCTCTTCAGATTTGTTATCCGTTCTCCTGCCAGGAGAAAAGATTGAACATCATGTCCAAAACCGGTAACGAGATTAAACCACTCGACGATCTGACTGGGACTCACCCGAAGCAAGAAACGACACATCTTAATGGAGTTGAACATGGTCACATAATCCTGCATGGTTTTGACCAACTGAGGCTTTCCTTCTTCGGAAAAGCGGTCCAAGAGTTCCGGATACCCCAGTTCAGGTATCGTAAATTTTGCCTCAAGAAGATAGGAGGCCGACCAATGGGTTGCCCCGTTGGGGTTGGTGGCATAGGTGAGGCCTAAGCTCGCAAAGGCCCGTGGGTCATGCATGGTGGACTCTAAACCCTTTACA
>JAUWDQ010000260.1 GCA_030608745.1 Pseudomonadota bacterium
GAGTAGGTCAAACCTTAAGGTATATGCTATGATATATTCAAAATGCATCGGGAGGGTGATAAATGAGCGAAATACCAAGTGAACCAGTACGTCCGGGCAGTTTGACCTTGGAACAAGCTCGTAAAATTGTTGACGCCATGGATTCTTCAGGAATAAGGCCAAGTCTATCAAGAGCTTCTGCACCGACCTTGTGGAGAAATTCAACGGAAAAGTCCCGGATAACCTTGAGGATCTGGTCTCCCTTTCGGGAATTGGGAGGAAGACCGCTAACCTGGTCCTGGGGGAGGTCTTTGGCATTCCCGGAATCGTGGTGGATACCCATGTCCTCAGGTTGTCAAGGCTCATCGGGCTGACCAAGAATACCGATCCAACCAAGGTGGAATTCGATCTGATGGAGATGGTGCCAAGGGATCAATGGATTCGATTTTCAAACCTCCTTATCCTCCATGGCCGTGCGGTCTGCATCGCTCGAAGGCCGAAGCACGGGGATTGCAAGATCCTGGTTCTCTGCGATGAGGGCATCCGGTGGAAAAAAGAGGTTGGGTCGAATAGCTAGGTCCTTCATTTCTGCGGGTAGCTTTATTGAAGTTTTCATTCGTTTCCGTGGAGCCCTCTTTTCTTGTGCGTTGAATACAAGGAGATCGTTAGTTGTGAGGTGCTGCATAGCTCCCCCTAAGTTGAAAGGGTCCCCGTGCTCCCGCAAAACGAATTGTGTTAAAATACATGAAATGTAACTTCGTCCGGGTAAGGGTAGGGTAGATCAGTGGCGCGATTCCTGGCCATAGACGTGGGCGCCAGCACCCTGGATGCCATGTTTTTGGATTCTGATTCAGGGGATCAATTCAAATTCGTGGCAAAATCCCCGACCCGAACCCTTGCCGAAAGGATAACGACCTGTAGTGATAGTCGTATTCTCATCACGGGGCGTCAGATGGGGGGAGGTCCTGTTACCGAGGCCATAAAAGCCAAAACCCGACAGTGCAGAGTCATGATGACTCGATCCGCTGCTGAAACCATTCACCACCGGAAGGAACGGATCAAGAACCTTGGAGTAACGTTGATTCCCTCAAAAGCGGCCAAAGGGGAAGCCAAAAAAAGTAATACCTCCTGCTTCAAGGCCGGGGATATTGTGGTCGAGGATATTTTGGCCATGTTGAAATCCATGGGGGTTGAGCCAGAAATTGACTTTTTCGGGATATGCGTCCAAGACCATGGAACGCCTAAGGGGAAGATTTCATCCCTCGATTTTCGCCACCAGATATTCAAAGGGATTATTGATAGAGACCCAAGACCCTCTGCCTTCCTATTTGAAGCAGATCGGATTCCCTCCTACCTCCGCCGAATGCGGGCTGTGGCGATGGACGCGAAAGGGATTCCCTCGGGCAAGATATATCTCATGGATACGGGGATGGCGGCCATACTGGGTGCGTCCAGCGATCCATCGGCTAAAGGGAAAAGATCAATCATGGTGCTGGATATCGCCAGCTCCCATACCCTTGGTTCCCTCGTGTTGGACGGGGAGATCGGTGGATTCTTTGAGTATCACACCAGCGCAATTACACCGGAGATTCTGGAGGCCCTCATCATCGACCTGGCCGAGGGGAGGCTCTCCCATGAGGGGATCGTCTCGCAGGGAGGACACGGGGCCTACACGCGAAAGGCCGTGGGATTTGATGCGGTGGAGATCATTCTGGCAACGGGCCCCAAAAGGAGAATCCTGAGGGGGGTAGGGATACGAGGGATCGTCCCCGGGGCGCCCTTTGGGGACAATATGATGACCGGAACCGCCGGCCTCATCCTCGCCATGGCCGGAAGGGAGGGAGTGTCCCTTGAGGATGATGAGGGCGAAAAGGGGCGGAATATTCCCGGAGAACGAGGCTGAAAAATATGGTCCAGTTTAACTCTTTGCTTATTGCCTTCCTTGCAGTTTTCGCCTTTCGATCCATGGTTCAGCTTGGCCTCAACCGGCTCAATATCTCCCACCTTCGCAAGCGGGGAGGCGAAGTTCCCCCGGCTTTTCAAGGTTCGGTGGATGGGGAGAAGCTGGCAAGGATCTCCGCTTATACGGCCGATTCCAGCAATTACGGCATGGTCGTTACGGTGTTTAGTCAAGTGCTTTTGCTGGCCATCCTGTTGTCAGGGTTTCTGCCCTGGTTGTCCGAGACGGTCGGCCGGTGGCAGCCGGGCTTCATCGTCCGGGGTTTGGCCTTTTTCGCAGTTCTTGGATTGATCTCCAACCTACTCCATATCCCCTTCGGTCTCTACAGTACCTTTGTAGTTGAGGATCGATACGGGTTCAATACCAGAAGCCTTCGGTTGTGGTTCACCGATTGGATCAAAGGCATGGCAATATCAGCGATCCTTAGTGGCATCCTCCTCTTGCTTCTGTTGGCCTTGCTTTCCTATCTCAAGAGCACCTGGTGGCTGTGGGCATGGGTGGTGATAGGGATGTTTGAACTGATAATGCTATGGGCATACCCGGTGCTGATCGCTCCGCTGTTCAACAAGTTTGAGCCCATTGTTAATGAGAAGTTGAAGGATCGGATCCTTTCCCTGGTGGGGAAAGCCGGCCTGCGGGTCAGGGGGGTATTTCAGATGGATGCCGGCAAGCGGAGCAAACATACCAATGCTTATTTTACCGGAATCGGCAGGACAAAACGGATTGTTCTCTTCGATACCCTGTTGGCATCTCATCCCGAGGAGGAAATCATATCGGTCCTTGCCCATGAAGTGGGACATTGGAAGAAAAAACACGTACTCAAACAGCTCGTTGTTCTCGAGATACTCTCCTTGTTTGGGCTGTACCTTGTGGCAAAATTGCTGAATTGGACCTTCATGTATCAGACCTTCGGTTTTGGAGAACCCGTCGCTTATGTCGGCCTATTTCTCGTCGGCACACTCATGAGCCCCCTTGGATATTTTATTCGTCCGTTGGGATCGGCCATTTCCCGAAAGTTCGAACGAGAGGCGGATGCTGTCGCCGTTACCCTAATGGGGACGGCCAAACCGATACGCGATGCCCTCAGACGGTTGGCCACTGAAAACCTAGCGAATTTGGTGCCCCATCCGTTCTATGCCTGGTTCTACTACTCACACCCGCCACCTATCGAGCGGATTTCCAGGCTTGAAGATATGGGTGGAGGAGGGCTATAAGATTCGGGCTTGGGTATTCTCGCCCATGCAGATCCGGATTCACCCTTTCCCGGGATGGCGATTTGGTGTTCGACGCGCACTATATTGAATGGGAAAGGGCAGGTAAACTTTTTAACAAGGAGACTTTGTTATGAAAGGAAACTCCGCATGCGCCACATGCTCTGTGAAGGATCCGGTCTGCCGGGTGGAGGACGGAAAAGGGCCCAAGGCCTGTCCGACGAAGAACTATAGAGAAACTATTGAGAAAGCCTTGAAGGAGTATGAAAAACCTGAGATCAGGGAATTTGCGTTGATGGCCTCGATCAAGGAAGCCGAGTGTTACAGCAACCGGCACATCCGGCCGTTTGTGAGGCATCCTGTCAAACCCCGG
>JAUWDQ010000179.1 GCA_030608745.1 Pseudomonadota bacterium
ACAATACCTAACGTCTCTCCGCTTTTCACGGAAAAGCTGACATTATTGACCGCTTGTACATTTCCCACAATTCGCCCAATCGAAGCACGGGGATGTGGTCCTCTTATCCCCGGCATGTTCAAGTTTCGATATGTTCAGGGATTACGAGGAGAGGGGAAACTTCTTCAAGGAGATTGTTAATCAACTGGGCGGGGAAAATCCCAAGGAAGATCGAAAGCTATGAGGGAAAGGGGCCAATACGATCTGTCCCTATTAATCATTACCATCTCCTTAATGGGGTTAGGGATCGTGCTCGTCTATAGTGCCAGTGCCATTCTCGCGACGGACAAGTTCGGTGACGGGTACTATTTCTTGAAAAAACAGGCCCTATTCGGTGGCTTTGCCTTGGCGATGATGATGGTGATGATGCATATTCCCTATACCTTTCTGAAAAGGCTTGCCTATCCCATATTGGCTGTAAGCCTGGTCTTCCTCATACTCCTCCTGATCCCCGGCATAGGATACAGGGTTGGTGGGTCGACCCGTTGGATTCGGCTTGTCAACATCTCCTTTCAGCCCTCGGAGTTCGCAAAACTGGCCCTCATCATATTCTTGGCCTACTTCTTGGAGAAAAAGGGAGATCTAATAAGAACCTTCTCCCTGGGTTTTCTTCCAGTCCTCATTATCTCGGGGACGATGATCTATCTGGTCATGATCCAACCGGATTTCGGCGTAGCCCTCTTCTTGGCAATCGTGGTATTCATGATGCTCTTTATCGGAGGAGTTCGGATATCCTACCTGGTCTCCTCCATTTTGGTTGCCCTTCCCGTCATTTATCTGCTCATTATGAGGGTTGATTATCGGTATAGACGGATCATTGGATTCCTGAACCCATGGGAAGATCCGAGTCGAACAACCTTCCAAATGGTTCAATCGCTCTTGGCATTCGGATCAGGGGGCCTGTTCGGCACGGGCCTGGGAGGCGGGAGCCAGAAGCTCTTCTTCCTGCCAGCCCCGCATACCGACTTCATCTTCTCGGTGATCGGGGAAGAACTGGGCATGGTGGGTGCAACCATTACCTTGGGTCTCTTCGCCCTGTTTACCATTCGTGGTTTCCGTATCGCCCTAATGGCCGAAGATACCTTTGGGACCCTTCTCGGGGTTGGGATAACAGCCATGATCTCGATGCAGGTCATCATCAATATGGGGGTAGTTCTGGGGTTGCTCCCCACAAAGGGGCTAACCCTCCCCTTCATCAGTTATGGTGGAACGTCTCTCCTCATCAATGCGATGGGGGTAGGCATTCTCCTCAACATTTCGTCCACGGTGAGGAGAACATGAGGATCATCATTGCCGGTGGCGGAACCGGGGGGCACCTCTTCCCGGGGATTTCCATAGCCGAGGCCTTTAAGATCAGGGAAGGCCGTAATGAGATTCTCTTCGTTGGATCGAGGAGGGGAATCGAGGAAGGTCTCATCCCCAAACTGGGATATGAGCTGAGAACCATCTCCGTCTCTGGGGTAAGGGGAAAGCCGTTGGCGCGAAAGCTGATTTCCTTATGGACCATTCCCCTGGGTATCGCCGCTTCGGTCCGGATCAACGAGGAGTTCAGGCCAGATCTGGTTATCGGCGTGGGGGGATATGCCTCGGGCCCCGTTGTCCTTGCGGCCTATCTCATGGGAATCAAAAGGGTCATCCAGGAGCAGAATGCCATACCTGGATCGACCAATCGCCTATTGGGAAAGCTATCCGATGCCATATTCATCTCCTTCGAGGAGACCAGATCCTACTTCCCCCCAGGAAAGACGGTTCTGGCGGGAAATCCGGTCAGGGGGGACTTCCTCCGAGGGTTCGAGGACACCCGGGACGGAGATGAATTTAACCTCCTCATCTTCGGGGGAAGTCAAGGGGCCCAATGGATAAATGAGAAGATGGTGGAAGCCCTGGATTGGCTGGAGGAGGTTCGAGATACCCTGAGAATCATCCACCAAACGGGAGGGGATGACCTGGCGTTCGTCTCGCGAAACTATCAGAGGAGGGGATTCCGCGCATCGGTGAAGGCCTTTATCGATGATATGGCCACCTGCTATCGAGATGCCCATCTGGTCATCTGCCGCTCAGGAGCTACAACGGTATCCGAGTTGACAGCGTGCCGCAGGGCCTCGATCTTGATTCCTTATCCCCATGCCATTGGTAATCATCAAACCCTCAACGCGAAGGCCCTGGCAAAGGCAGGGGCTGCGCGGATGATCTCCAATTCCGATCTGACGGGGAAACTCTTGGCCGATACGATTCTGCACCTGTATCGACATAGGGATGAGATTTCGGCCATGGAGAAGCAGGCGGGGGACCTCGCCCAGCCCAATGCCGCCGATCTCATCGTGGATTGCTGTTATAAACTGGTTTCTTCGCGAGGACAGCCATGTATCGAAAAACCAAAATAAACCATGTCCATTTCGTTGGAATCGGGGGTATCGGGATGAGCGGGATCGCCGAGGTCCTTCTCAATCTGGGGTATGAGGTCAGCGGGTCCGATATCCGGGAAACCGAAATAACTCGTCGGCTGGAGCAATTGGGGGCGCGGGTTCATTACCAACATCAAGGAAAGAATATCGAGGGGTCGGAGGTCGTCGTCGTCTCCTCTGCTATCAAGCAGGAAAACCCAGAGATCCAGGCAGCCGCCGAAAAGCTCATTCCCGTCATTCCGAGAGCGGAGATGTTGGCAGAGCTCATGCGAATGAAATACGGGGTTGCCGTTGCTGGAACCCATGGAAAGACCACCACCACGTCCCTGATCGCCACCGTTTTGGCCCATGGCGGCTTAGATCCCACAGTCGTCACTGGTGGGAAACTGAACAGCATCGGGAGCAGTGCCAAACTGGGACAGGGAGACTTCTTGGTGGCCGAGGCGGATGAGAGCGATGGATCATTCCTGAAACTCTTCCCGACGGTCGCCGTGGTAACCAACATCGACCCCGAACACCTCGATTACTATCAAGGGATTGAACAGATTAAGGAGGCCTTCCTTCAGTTTATCGACAGGATCCCATTCTTTGGCCTGGCGGTTCTCTGCCTGGATCAGGAAAACGTTCAAAGCCTAATTCCCCAATTGAAAAAACGCTTTACCACTTACGGACTCTCCAGCCAGGCCGACTTCCAGGCCAAGGACATGAGCTTCGATGGCCCTCATACCTCCTTCGAGCTGGTTCACAGGAATGAGCGCATTGGAAGATTGACGGTCCAGATGCCCGGAATCCACAACATTTATAATGTATTGGCCACGGTGGCAACGGCTTTTGAATTGGATGTGGATTTTAAAACAATCCAGGAGGCCCTAGCGGAATTTTCCGGGATTCAACGGCGATTCCAAAGGAAGGCCGAAATTGAGGATATCCTGGTCTTTGATGATTACGGCCATCATCCCACCGAGATCAAGGCCACCTTGAGGGCCGCCAAGCGGGGATGGCGAAGGAGGGTCGTAGCCCTCTTTCAACCCCATCGTTACACCCGGACCAAGGCCCTCTTTGATGATTTCCTAACGGCCTTTTACGAGGCCGATGTACTGGTTATTACCGATATCTACCCAGCAGGGGAGGAGGAGATCGAGGGGGTACATGCCCGCAACCTCTCCGAGGGAATACGGGAACACGGACACAGGGATGTCCATTACATCTCCGACAAGAACGAAATTCTCCAACACCTCTTAAGGGTTATTATGCCCGGCGACCTGGTGATCACCCTGGGTGCCGGCGATATCTATCGGATGGGTGAAGATCTGATCGAGGAACTCGGGAGAAAATTCAAGGCGGAGAGGCGTTGACGAACCCAATGATCTCATGGGCCTCTGACAAATGAAAGGCGATACCAAGGAGGAACTGAAATCTCTCCTCAAAGGGAAGAGCTCCTTCGACGCTCCCATGGCAAAGTATACCTCGTTAGGGGTGGGTGGAAGGGCCGATGCCCTCGTCTTTCCCCAGGACGAGGAAGACCTGAGGGAGATACTCCAGTTTGCCAAGGAGAGGGCCATTCCCTATTACATCCTGGGCAATGGGACCAACGTGGTCGTTAGGGATAGGGGGCTTCGAGGCATTGTCATCAGCCTTTGCCGGGGATTCAGAAGGGTGAGGATCATCGGCCGAGAGGACGAGGAGGTGTTGATCGACGCCGAGGCAGGGGTAAACCTGAAGCACCTCGTCCGATTTACCAGGGAAAGGAACCTTACAGGCCTTGAGGCCTTCACCGGAATCCCCGGTACCGTAGGAGGCGCCCTGGCTATGAATGCCGGGGCCTTCGGTTCGGAAATGAGGGATGTGGTTAAATCCGTCACCATGATGGAAGGAACGGGCAGTGTAATGATTAAGGAAAGGAGGAAACTGAGATTTAACTACCGAAATCTGGTTCTCTCCAAGGGGTCCATTATTCTCAGGGGCATCCTAGGAGTCACGGAGGCGAGGGGAGGGGAGGTCGTGGCCAAGCTCAAGGACTTCCGAAGGCTTCGATTCCAATCCCAGCCACGGAATATGCCAACCGCTGGCTCCATCTTCAAAAATCCAAAGGGCACGCCGGCAGGGCAGTTGATCGATGAGCTGGGTCTTAAAGGTCACCGAATTGGAAATGCACGGGTCTCGGAGAAACATGGAAATTTCATCGTCAATGAGGGAGATGCCACGGCTGCGGAGGTTTTGGCTCTCATGGCCTTCATTCGGGATGAGGTATATGAGAAGCGGGGGATCCGACTGACCCCCGAAGTTCACATTATTGGAGAGGGATGAAAAGATCAAAAGGCAGGGGGAAAATAGGCGTGTTGATGGGAGGGGTCTCGGCGGAGAGGGAAATCTCCTTGAGGACCGGAAAGGCCATTGCGAAGGCCCTCAGGGAGAGAGGCTACGGCGCTTGTCCCATCGACGTGGGTTATGACATTGCCGAACGATTGATCTCCGAGCAGATCCGGATTGCCTTTATCACCCTTCACGGAAGGTTCGGCGAGGATGGAACCATCCAGGGCATGTTGGAGATAATGAGAATCCCCTATACCGGCTCAGGGGTTCTGGCCAGTGCTCTATCCATGGACAAAATCATGTCCAAGCAGATCTTCTCAGCCCATGCTCTTCCCACCCCAGCCTCCCACATTTTGCAAGCCACCGAAGGCGTGAAGGAGACCTTGGAAAAGCTGGACTTTCCCTTTCCCATTGTGGTGAAGCCGGCATCTGAAGGATCGACCATTGGCGTAACCATCGTCTGCGATAAAGGGGGGCTGGCTGAGGCCATCGAGCACGCCCGACAATACGACCATCGGCTGCTCTTGGAGGAATACATCAAGGGGAAGGAGATTACCTTGGGGGTGTTGAATGGCCAACCCCTGCCCATAATCGAGATTGCCCCGAAAGGTGGATTTTATGATTATCGGGCCAAATATACCAAGGGGGAAACGGAATATATCCTCCCTCCCCGCATCCCCAAGAAGGCCCAGGAAGAAGCCGAACGGATCGGCCTGAAGGCCTATAGGGCTCTGGGATGTGAGG
>JAUWDQ010000160.1 GCA_030608745.1 Pseudomonadota bacterium
CGGGCCCAAATCCCGCCAATGGCGGGACGGCGGGGAATACTTACCCCTTCCAGCCGAGTTTGGGTATTGCAGTTATGCAGTGCCGTGGTGCTGCGGTTTGAAGGATTGAATTACGCTCAGGAACAAAGTGGTCCCCCAGAAAATCAGGAAAGCCCTGAGACAGAAATTGATTGACAAAGGGAGGAATAAGTCATTTAATTGCTTGACTTTATTCCCTTGTTTTAAGACCAAATTCACGTAGGAGCCGACGGAATGTTGGAAGTGCGTTCCTTGGGGAAGAATTTCGGTGGTCTCAGGGCCGTAGATGATTGCAGCCTTGAGGTCCGAAAGGAGTCCATTACCGGACTTATAGGGCCCAATGGGGCTGGTAAGACTACCCTCTTCAACCTGGTGACGGGCTTCCATAAACCCGATGGTGGTGAAATCCTCTTCAAGGGGGAACGAATCGATGGTCTTCCCCCCCACGAGATCTTCCGAAAGAAGATCTGCCGGACATTCCAGATTACCCGGGAGTTTAGCCATATGAACGTGCTGGAAAACTTGATGCTGGTACCGGAGGACCAGCGAGGGGAGCGGATTTGGAATACCTGGTTTCGCCCCGGGTTTGTAAGAGAGCAGGAACGGGAGATAAGGGATAAGGCTTTGGAAGTATTGGAATTTGTGGAGTTGATCGATCTGAAGGATGAGTATGCGGGCACGCTTTCGGGGGGGCAGAAGAAGTTGCTCGAATTGGCCAAGACCATGATGGCGGACCCCGATCTGATCCTCCTGGATGAGCCCGGTGCAGGAGTGAATCGAACGTTGATGAGGAAATTGGTCGATAATATCAGGAAGCTCTGTTCGGAGAAGGGATTCACCTTTTTGATTATCGAGCACGACATGGACCTGGTCATGAGCCTCTGCAACCCCGTCATCGTGATGAGCGAGGGGCAGAAGCTTGCAGAGGGAACCCCGGAGGAGATCCGGTCGAATAAACGGGTCCTGGAGGCCTATCTCGGAGGTCAATATCGATGAGGGTTTTGGAGGCCAGAAACCTGACTTCCGGTTACGGTGAGACGGATATCCTCCACGATGTCTCCATAAAATTGGATGAGAAGGAGATCGTCTCCATCATCGGGCCAAATGGTGCGGGAAAGTCAACCCTGCTGAAGACCATCTTCGGCATATTGAGGCCGAGTCAAGGGGTAATCGAGTTGCAGGGTGAAGAGATAACCGGGTTGAGTCCGGACAAAATCGTCCGTAAGGGAATGAGCTATGTCCCCCAGGTTGATAATGTCTTTCCCTCTCTCACCATTCAAGAAAACCTGGAGATGGGGGCCTTCGTCAGAACCGATGACTATCGGGATAGGCTCCAGGAGGTGTATGCCCTATTTCCCCTTCTCAAGGAGAGGAGGAACCAGAAGGTGGGTAGCCTCTCCGGTGGGCAGCGCCAGATGGTGGCCATGGGGAGGGCGTTGATGCTAGATCCCAAGGTGCTGCTCTTGGACGAACCTTCCGCCAGTTTGGCCCCACTGCTGGTGGAGATGATTTTCGAAAAGATCGTCGACATCAATAAGACGGGGGTCGCCATCGTAGTGGTTGAACAAAATGCCCGGGAAACCCTGAAGATATCGGACCGAGGGTATGTCCTGGCCATGGGGAGAAAGGTATTCGAGGATACGGGAAAGGCTATTCTGGAAAATAAAGAAGTTGGGAAACTCTATTTAGGGGGTTGAAGGTGGCCGAACTGATCGTATACGGTATCGTCCTCGGGAGCATCATCGCACTGGGGGCCATCGGCCTCACCTTGGTATACGGAATCCTGAGGTTTGCCAACTTCGCTCACGGTGACCTGATGACGGCCGGGGCCTTTATTGCCTTCTTTTTGGTCACGGGTCTTTTCCCCTGGCTTGGCATTCCCGATACCACCTTCGGCTCCCTTTCCTTTGGGTGGCGGATGGCCTTGGCCTTTCCCATCGCCATGGCCTGCGTGGCTGTTGTTTCCATCCTACTCGATCGTATCTTATATCGGCCCCTTCGTCTGAAACGGAGTGGCTCGGTGATACTGGCCATGTCCGCCCTGGGGGCATCCTTTATCATCCGAATGATCGTCCTTATCTTGTGGGGAGCGGATTATCGCCTCTATCGGCCTGGAGTGCTGCGTCCGGCCATCCAATTACCCTTGGAGATTAAGATCAGACCCGATCAGATTTTTCTCCTATTGGTGGTTCTAACTCTCGTGATTCTTCTCTACCTCTTTCTCCAACGCACCAAGATGGGAAAGGCCATGCGCGCCACCTCCGATAACATGGAGCTGGCCCGGGTGAGCGGGATTGACACCGAAAGGGTGATCATATGGACGTGGGGTATCGGAGGTGCCCTTGCCGGAGCGGGGGGTATCCTCTACGGGATCGACGTCCAGTTGCATGGGGGGATGGGCTGGAACTTCCTCTTGCCCCTCTTCGCGGCCACCATCCTGGGGGGGATAGGTAATATGTACGGGGCTCTTATCGGCGGTTTGGTCATGGGAGTTGCGCAACAGGTCTCCACCGCGTATCTCTTGCCGACCTATAAACCCGCCGTTGCTTTTATCGTCATGATCGTAATCCTCTTGGTAAGACCCCAGGGGATCTTTGGAGGGAGGCGCGCCTAATGGAGATTGAGGGGATCATTGCCTATCTGGTTTCACTGGCCATCATGGCTGGGATCTATGCCGTGTTTGCCCTGGGTTTGAATATCCAATGGGGGTATACGGGCCTCTTCAACATCGGGATCGCCGGCTTCTTCTGCATCGGGGCGTATACCTCAGCTATGATTACAACCCCCATGCCCACGGGAGTTTACGCCCAATACGTGCGCCAGATCTTCGGACTCAATCTCCCCTTCATCCTCGGCATCCTGGGGGCTGCCTTGGCCTGCGGATTCATCGCCTTTCTGATCGGATATCCGACCCTTCGGCTACGGGAGGATTACCTGGCCATAGCCACCATCGGCATTGCCGAGACCTTTCGCCTCGTCTTCAATAACGAACACTGGTTGGCAAACGGACCCCGGGGCTTGATGGGGCTTCCCCAGCCCCTTCAGGGGTTGGTCGATCCGAGACACTACAATTATATCTATCTGCCAATCGTATTGGCCGTCATGGTGGTTATCTATTTATCAATCGAGAGGGTTATTCGATCGCCCTGGGGGCGGGTGCTCCGGGCCATCCGAGAGGATGAGGTCGCCTCGGCTATGAGCGGGAAGGATATCTTCAGGTTCAAGATGCAATCGCTCATATTCGGCTCGATGATCATGGGTGTGGGAGGCGCCCTCTATGCCCACTACACCAAAGCCATCTCTCCGGACGTGTTTACCCCCCTTTACGGGACCTTTATCATCTGGGTTATGCTGATGGCGGGGGGGAGTGGCAACAACAAGGGGGCCATCCTCGGCGCCTTTGTGGTTTGGGGGATCTGGATCGGGGCGAAGTTCTTGACCGACTTCCTTCCTTACACCCTGAAGGCCAGGGCCCCTTACATTCGCTTCCTGATCATCTTCATCCTCCTGGAGATCATCCTCATCCACCGACCGCAGGGCCTCATGGGGGAAGAGAAGAGGATATCCAAGATGATCGACTGATGGGGCTTCGGCCCCTGAGGGACATTTATGAATAAAAAAAGGGGGGTCTCGCCGTGGCGGGATCCCCCTTATTGATCCGCTTTTGTGGCCCTATATTCTTGGGATCTCTATCTCCATACGGATCGTCGTGGGCACGCCTCTTCTGTACCTCCAGACCTCAATGGGCGTCTTCACGTCGCCGTTGGCGTCGAAATCCACGGACCCGGCGGCCCCTTCGTAGTTGATGGCCTTCCCCTGATCCAGCAACTCAAAGGCCTTCTTGAATTCCCCCGGTTTGATCACTTCACCGGGCGGATTGGCTACCTTACGGAGATTGTCCCTGATATTCTTGGATGTCATGGGCAGGCCTTTCACCTTGGCCGCATAGGCGGCAAGGCCAATCGCTGCCGTGGCATCATAGGCGTTGGTGATGAAAGGCAGGGGAGGAAGTTTCCCGTACTCCGCTCGATAATCGGCGCTGAAAATAATATTAGAATCAGTCGCTGCCGCGCCAGGAGCCGTTCCCCATCTTCCTTCAACTATCTTTTTCCCGACAGCCTTGACGATATCAAGGGATTTGGTGCCATCGCAGAAGAGGAAATTCCTGAATTTGAAGAACTCGAAGGCCTCCTTGATATAGACCTTGGCATGCTCCGGGTAGCTGAAGGCGCCGATAACATCGGGTTTTCCCTCAAGGGCCCTCTTCAATTCCGCCGTGTAGGACTCCGCGGCCTTTTCGTCATGGGGCACCATGGCGAGGACCTTGCCACGCATGTTCTCGTATGACTTCTGAAACTGCAGAGCAAGCCCCTGGCCGTAGGGGTTGTTGACGTAGAGGACTGCGGCCTTTTTACTGAAGCTCGCCCCCAATTTCCCCAAAATGACCCCCTGAAGGGCATCCGATGGGCAGGTCCGGAAGAGCACATCAGCATCCGTGTCAGAGGGCAGAACGGTGATGAGCGGGGAAGTAGAAGCCGGCGAGATGTGTACAACCCGACTGGGACAGGTCACCGATTCGGCCACGGGCACCGTGACTCCACTTGCAAGGGCACCCACGATGGCGACGACCCTGTCAATCTCGACCAATTTCTTGGCGGCATTGGTTGCCGGGATGGCTGACGTTTCGCTGTCTTCATGGATCAGCCTGATGTTCAACCCCGCCGCCTTCAGTTGTTTTGCGGCGAGTACAGTGCCATTTTTTAGATTGGGACCGAACTCCTTTAATGGTCCAGTGTGGGAAAGAAGCGTACCCACCTTCACCTCTTGTGCAAAGGCCCCTGAGGCCAAGGCGAGGGCAAAAACCAGTACAACCATTATGGAAAAAATCTTCTTCATATTGACCTCCTTTCTCTATTTACACCCATTGTTATCCTTGCTTTTTTTCAATCACCTCCTTTCCCTTAAAGAATGAGACTCGTGGCCGTCACATCGGCGAGAAATGTATTTCCCTAATTACATCAATTTTCCCCTCTTGTCAACAAAAAGAAATATCAATAATCGCAAATTGAACCCGTTGACCACCATCGGTGAAAAAGGTATCTTTAATCATGGAAAATCTCTTGCACGGAACAAGGCTCCGAATCTCGCTCGAAAGTTGGGAGGATATATGGCTAGGGTATTGGTTCCCATAGCGGATGGTGTTGAGGAAATCGAGGCGGTAACCATCATCGATGTCCTTAGGCGCGCTGGGGTGGAGGTGGTCTGCGCGGGACTCACCGAAAAACCCGTCACCGCCTCCCGAAAGGTAAAGCTTATCCCAGATAGATCGCTGGAAGAGGTCAAAGAAGAGGCCTTCGATATGGTTGTCCTACCAGGAGGGGGAGATGGGGTTGAAAATCTCAAGAGGGACCCCCGGGTTGAGGCAATCCTGAGGAGGATGAGCGAGAGACAAAAATGGGTGACGGCCATCTGCGCTGCCCCCACCCTGTTGGCTTCCTATGGTCTTTTGGAGGGGAAAAAGGTAACGAGCCATCCCAGTCGAAGGGACCAAACAGCCTTAGAGAAGGTACATTACCAGGAGCAGCGGGTTGTCCAGGACGGTCACACCATCACCAGCCGCGGCCCTGGCACGGCCTTGGAATTTGCCTTGAAGCTGGTTGAAGTTCTCTGTGGGAGGGAAAAGGTCGGGGAGTTGAAAGAGGCCATGGTGGTGAAGGATTAGGATAGTCCCTTCGATTATCCCAACCAAACCCCCAATAGGGTCTTTCCACCTTGACCCTTTGAATCTTCTTCGCTCTCTCTTTAAATCTCCTCGCTGCTATTAGGGGATCGAATACTGGTCCTCATCTTAGTCCACGGCCCATGAAAAGATTCCCTTATTAAGGGTATCGCCAAAAATATCGAGGAGATAAGGGGCCTTTTCCGCTAGTCCCCTTCCGGGCGATCAATGGCTTGAAGGGGAAAA
>JAUWDQ010000055.1 GCA_030608745.1 Pseudomonadota bacterium
GCCGTGACCTTGAGCATCGGCATCGTAGCCAGCCTCTTTACAGCCCTTTTTGTTAGCCGAGTTATCTTCGACGTTCTTTTGACCAAAGGCATACTCAGGCGGGTCAGCATATAGTGGGGAGAATCCCATGGAATTCGTTAAACCGGGGACCAAGATCGATTTTCTCGGAATTCGAAGGTCGGCCTTTCTCCTATCAGGGATCCTCATCGGAGCGAGCATCATCTCCGTAATCATCCATGGCGGGCTCAACTACGGAATCGATTTCGCCGGGGGAACCCTGGTTCAGGTAAAATTCTCGGAACCAACCCAAGTGGAGACCATAAAGGAAAATTTGGCATCCATCGGTTTGGACCGCAGCCTTGTTCAGCGCTTCGGAGAGAGGGGGGAGAACGAATACCTCATCCGAGTGGAAAAATCGCTTTCGGATTTGGAGGGTTTGTCGGGTCAAATCGCGGAGGCTTTACAGGAGGCCTACGGAAAAGGCGGGGTGGAGATCAGGCGTACGGAGATGGTTGGACCTAAGGTTGGAAAGGATTTGAAGAGGAAGGGGATCTTGGCAATTGTTTATGCATTGATCGGCATTTTGATCTATATCAGCTGGCGCTTTAAATCATTTATTTACGCCGTTGGGGCGATCGTCGCCCTGGCGCACGATGTTATGATTACCGTGGGGGTCTTCTCAATCGCCAACAAGGAGTTTACCCTTCCCATCGTCGCCGCCATTTTGACTATTATCGGATATTCCTTAAACGATACAATCGTCGTCTATGATCGAATAAGGGAGAATCGAAGGAAAATGAGAAGGGAGCCCTTCGCTAAGGTAATGAATTCCAGCATTAATGAAACCCTTGGCCGAACGCTGTTGACCTCTCTCACCACGTTAACCGTCGTGGTGATTCTGTTGGTTTTCGGGGGCGGAGTTATTCACGACTTTGCCTTTGCATTGATGATAGGCATCTTAGCGGGGACATATTCATCCATTTTCGTCGCCAGCCCCATCATCTTGACCTGGCAGGAGAGGAAATAGGAACTTAGAGACTTTGTTACAGCTGGAATAATGGAATACTGGAATGAAGGGTTCATGGATAGGTATTACCCTGGTAGAGGTTGGAGGAGCGTCCGCCTGCACCGGACTTGAGGCTGAAGGCCAAGAATATTTTGCCTTGTGCCTCAGTCCTTCGTTCCTCAGGATAAACTCAGTGATCCTCAAGCTTGCTCCGTGGAGTGGCGGCAAGCCTATTTCACAGGGCGAGCGCTCCTGAACCAAAAGTAACGCTTTTCCACCTTTTATTCCCCACCATTCCAATTCTTCAAAAGATCACGTTCAGGGACAACGGTATTTTCCAAGGACTCAGGAGGCTTCAAAAACGCTGGCTCCCTTGACATTTGAATTCATATGAGATAAATTTCTGTTTTTTAAAGGGAATTGACTAAAATGCGTACTTTCATGGCCAAAAAGGAAGACGTCCAAAGGAATTGGTATTTAGTGGACGCCGAGAATAAGATTTTGGGCCGTCTTGCCTCGGAACTCGCCAAAATTCTTCGCGGAAAGAATAAGCCGACCTTCACGCCGCACGTGGACACCGGTGACTGCGTCATAGTTATTAATGCGGACAAGGTGAACCTTACGGGGAAGAAATGGAAAGATAAGATCTATTATCGTCACAGCGGCTACCCAGGGGGGATTAAGTCAATTTCAGCGGAAAATTTGAAGGCCAAAAGGCCCGAAGACCTCATTCGATACGCAGTCAAGGGGATGCTTCCGAAGAATAGACTGGGACGAAAGCTCTTTAAGAAGCTTAAAGTTTATGCGGGAGGCGAACATCCTCATCAAGCGCAACAACCAAAACACATCGAGATCTAAATTACATACGGAGATCGCTATGGCTACAAAGATTTACTATGGTACGGGAAAGAGGAAAACCGCTATTGCCAGGGTTTGGTTAAAGCCAGGGGAGGGGAAGGCAATTATCAACAAGAGGCCGTCCGATCAGTATTTTGGGAGGGAAACGGCCAAAATGGTCATTCAGCAACCCTTCGAGCTGACTGAAACTCAGAATCAGTTTGATCTGCTTGCAAATGTGAGGGGAGGGGGTATGTCAGGGCAGGCCGATGCCATCAAACACGGGATAGCCAAGGCCCTTCTCGAATATGATAGTAATCTCAGGGATATCCTGAAAAGGGAGGGGTTTCTCACTCGAGATTCCAGGGTTAAGGAACGAAAGAAATATGGTAAAAGGGGGGCGAGGGCCAGCTATCAATACTCGAAGAGGTAAGCCAATAACCATCTTGGAGAAGGGAGGCCATTCACCTCTTTTTGGGCAGAGTGGCCTCCCTTCTCATGTTTTATGAGCCCCTTTATCGTTCAGGGAAGAAGATATGCTGCGGGTGGGGGATAGTCGGAGCTACGGGATATACAGGATGTGAATTGATCAGGCTTTTGGTCGGCCATCCCGAGGTGGAAATTTCTGTTGTCACGTCCCGACAATACGCGGGCCATCTCATCGGCGAGGTCTTTCCATCCCTGAGGGGCCGAATAGAGTTTCGATGTCGAAATCCCGTCCCAGAGGAAGTGGCTGAAGAATCGGATTTCATATTTTCAGCCGTTCCCCATAAAACGGCAATGGGGGTTGTTCCTCTATTTTATGAAATGGAAAAGAAGGTCGTCGATCTCAGTGCTGACTTTCGCTTTCGAGATCACCGGGTTTACGAGAGATGGTATCAGCCCCACACCTGTCCGGAGTTGCTGAAGGATGCGGTGTACGGGCTACCCGAACTTTACCGTAAACGTATTAAAGGAGCCCGAATTGTGGGAAATCCGGGCTGCTATCCAACAGGGGCGCTTCTTCCCTTAATACCCTTAATCAAAGGAAAGATCATTAGCCACGGGGGGATCATTATCGACTCCAAATCAGGAGCCAGTGGCGCCGGCAGGGAGCTCTCCCTGGAAACCCAATTTTGCGAGGTAAATGAGGGACTGAAGGCATATAAGATCCTCGAACACCGGCACTGTCCCGAGATCGAAGAGGAGCTGAGCGGTCTTGTCGGGCACTCCCTTTCGGTCATCTTCACACCCCATCTCATTCCCATGAGTCGGGGGATCCTGACCACCATATATTGTGAGCTCGCCAAAAAGGAAACCACCGAGACCCTTTTGAAGTGGGTTGGGGATTTTTACCGGGAAGAGCCCTTCGTTCGGGTTTGCCCCCTGGGCAAATTCCCCAATACATTGGATGTGAGGGGATCGAACTTCTGCGACATCGGTCTAAAGGTGGATCAACAGAGGGGAAAGCTCATCGCAATATCCGCCATCGACAATCTCATGAAGGGGGCCTCCGGACAAGCCATTCAAAATATGAATATCGTGTGCGGTTTTCCGGAGAATATGGGGCTTGAAGTTCCCGCTCTTTATCCCTGAAGGGCTCCCTATCCCTCCTTTATCATGGGTTTTATCTTCAATGTCTTACCGGGCCGTAAAGACAACTCATCGGTTATTCCATTAAACTCCATGATCTCCCGGGCTTTATCCGGTGTTCCATAGAATCTCTTCGAGATGGAACGGAACGTATCCCCTTTTCCAACGGTATAAATCTTCAGGCGGTAAATGGGAATTCGCCCCGCCTCGGCCTTGGTGAGGAATCGGAAGCTGCTCATGACCCCTCGGAACAAGGGCTTGGCCTGATCGAAATGTGGAGCCTGTGTAAACCCCACGACCATAAATCCCGTCTTTTCCCTCACCAGGTACGCAATTTCGATGGCCAAGGGAACTCCTTTGCTGGATCTGGGATGATAAAGGGCAAGGAGGGCTTCCGATCCACTCATCGTCATTTTGCTGTCAGAGACCCTCTTGAGCCCGGATTTTGTCTCAAAGGATCGGGCAAATTGGCCAGGAGTCATCTTCGCTTCCAACTCGAAAACCAATGCTTGGCAGTAATAGTCCTTTGTTGGGTGTTTCATCGTTAGAGAGCCCACAGCATCCCCCCGTTTGATCTTCCAACCAGAAGGGGCGGAGATGGAAAACCGATAGAATCTATTACGGTAGATGTTCTTCTGAATTACCCCATCTTTTTCCCCGGGGCCGAAGACCAGACCATCCAAAAGGGAAACATATTCATCGGATCGAATTTTAAAATCCCTTCCCCGCCCCTGTCGAGAGAGCTCTAGGGATTGGGCTTCAACCCTCTCGATTCGATCCTCGGTCAGGGGGTGGGTTCTAAAGATGACTTCCACGGCGCTGGGAGTCGTCTTGTCCATCTTCTTGAGGGTTTTGAGAAATTCCATGCTCTTTTTGGGATCATATCCAGCCTTAAAGGCATACAGGCCCCCGAGCTCATCGGCCTGGTGCTCGTCCTTGCGGCTGTAAGTCTGAAGCGCGGCAGTGAGGAGGATGCTGCTTCCCTGAACGAGCCCTTCGGATTCAGTGGCGATGGCAACTCCTGCCAGGATGAGCTGGGAGGCCTTTGCCTTCTGAAGCCTCTTCACGCCATGCCTGGCCGTGATATGTCCCGTCTCATGTCCCAGGACCCCCGCCAGTTCGGCTTCACTATTGAGATGACCCAGCATTCCTCTCGTGATATAGACGAAGCCACCGGGCAGGGCAAAGGCGTTGATAAAGGGCTTATCGACCACCATGTACTGATATTGGATGGTGGGCCGGTGAGATACCCCGGCAATGCTCTGTCCGACGTTGTTGATGTAGCGCTGAAGGCTTGGATCCTCATACTTTCCATATTGCTGTAGGACTTCAGTATGGGCTTCTCTCCCCATTTCTACTTCGGCAGCATCGCTATAAATCATGATTTCCCGCTTTTGGGTTACCGGGTTTACCGCACATCCGAGAATCATGAGGGTGGATGAGAGGATAATCGTGAAATAGGAGATGAATTTTGGGAATTTCATTTCAAGCCTCCTCTTTTCCCTAAATTTCCCATGGCGGGATTAGCGGTTCTGAATCAGATCGGACCGTTAAATATAATAACATTATGAAAGGTTCTGTCAAAAAACGCAGTCCATCACCGGAGTTCATGGAGCATCCCGTTGGAAAGGTAATTTCCAGGGGAAAGGGGACACCTCGACGAGGGAGTACAAGGGACTCCAGAATCCTTTTTGTTTTACTTTGGGGGGAGATTTTGTTACTTTATTGGAAATAAAGGTCAAACGTCCCTTTTCGGTGTGGTGAGGTGAAGGGAAAGAAAATAACTCCCATGATGAGACAATATCTCCGCATGAAGTCGGAGTATCCCGACGCTATCCTCTTTTTCCGGTTGGGCGACTTTTACGAGATGTTTTTCGAGGATGCAGAGATCGCCTCAAGGGAATTGGAGATAGCCCTCACCTCAAGGAACAAGGGGCAAGCGGATAGCGTCCCCCTCTGCGGGGTTCCATGGCATTCCTCACAACCCTATATTTCGAAATTGATCCAAAAAGGCTATAAGGTGGCCATCTGCGAACAGGTGGGAGAACCTGGGGATGCTAAGGGTCTCGTCAAGAGGGAGGTCATCAGGGTCCTCAGCCCGGGCCTGATTGATGACCCCGAGACCCTCGAGGCAAAGGAAAATAATTTCCTCATGAGCCTCGCCCTGGGAAGCGATGGGTTTGGTCTGAGTTTCCTGGATCTCTCCACAGGGGAATTTAAACTCTGCCAGGTGGCCAATTTCGATATCGTCCTCGAAGAGGCCATTCGAAATGAGCCAAGGGAAATCCTTATTCCGGAGGGCTCCAAGAAGACTCGGTGGCACAATCGGCTCAGGGATACCTTTAAAACGGCACTGTTCAATTACCTTTCCGATTCTCCATACGGTTTCGAACAGGCCAGGGCCCTTATCACATCCCAATTGGGGGAGGATGTATCGACGAGACTATTTAATAACGATATCCCCAACGCCATTTCAGCGGCAGGGGCCATCCTCTTCTATGTCACTGAAAATCAAAAGATAAACCTGGGACATATCCATTCGATACTCCCCTATCGAGTGGGAGACTATATGATCTTGGACGAGGCGACCAAGAGGAATCTCGAACTCACCCGGACCGTTATGGGTGGGCAGAAGAAGGGGGCATTGCTCGGCCTTCTCGATGAAACCATAACCTCCATGGGTGGAAGGAGGCTACGAACCTGGGTTAACTATCCGTTGCTGGATCTGAGCCAAGTCCGGGCCCGTTTGGAGGGCGTTTCCGAGTTAAAGGAGAAGAAGATCGAGAGGAAAGAGCTCAGGGAGTGTCTGAAGCAGGTTTTTGACCTTGAGCGGCTCATAAGCAGGATGTCCATGGGAAGCGCTAATGCCAGGGATCTGGTCGGATTAAAAGAGTCCATCGACTGCCTCCCTCAGATCAAAGAGCTGATGAAGGGAATGGAAGGGAGGATTTTGGCCGATATAGGAGGGGAAATTGATGAGCTAAGGGATGTGGCCCAAGGTATTGACCGGTCCATCGTCGACAGTCCTCCGTTCAGCCTTCGGGAAGGCGGAATTATCAAAGACGGATACAATTCGGAACTGGATGAACTGCGGTCCATCAAACGGGATGGAAAACAGTGGGTGGCCAATCTCGAGGTCGAGGAGAAGGCCAAGACGGGGATTAATTCCTTAAAAGTACGATTCAACCAGGTTTTTGGCTATTATATCGAAGTAACCAAGAGCAATTTGAGCCTGATCCCCGATTACTACATAAGGAAGCAGACCTTGAGCAATGCTGAAAGGTTCTTCACCCCCCAGTTAAAGGAATATGAATCCAAGATCCTCAGCGCGGAGGAGAGGATCAACCGTCTGGAGTACGATTTGTTCCAACAAGTGCTTCTGGAGACATCGGCCCAAGCACACCGGGTTCAGCGCACGGCTTCTGCCGTGGCAACGTTGGATGCTTTAACGGCCCTGGCCGAGGTTGCAGATCGTTCAGAGTATGTGATGCCCATGGTCAACGAAGGAGACGAAATCGTCATTATCGATGGTCGACATCCGGTAATCGAAAACCTGAATCTGGGTGAGCGATTTGTCCCAAACGATGTGAAGCTGGATTGTGAGGAAAACCAGTTGATAATCGTTACAGGCCCTAATATGGCCGGTAAATCGACCTATCTCAGGCAGGTGGCCTTAATTGTCCTGATGGCCCAGATTGGGAGTTTCGTCCCTGCCAGCGAGGCGACTATTGGACTTGTAGATCGGATATTCACCCGAGTGGGTGCATTTGATAATTTGGCTCAGGGGAAAAGCACCTTCATGATTGAGATGGTCGAGACGGCCAACATTTTGGATAATGCCACTCCCAGGAGCCTCGTCATCTTGGATGAGATAGGCAGGGGGACGAGTACCTTTGATGGGGTGAGTATTGCCTGGGCGGTGGCGGAGTATATCCATGACCACCCTAAGTTAGGAGCAAAAACTCTGTTTGCTACCCACTATCATGAGCTGACGGAACTGGCCATGACTAAGGATAGGGTAAAGAATTATAATTTCGCCGTGAGGGAATGGAATGATGAGGTGGTCTTTTTAAGGAAGCTCATGGAAGGGGCGACTAATCGCAGCTATGGCATTCAGGTGGCCCGATTGGCAGGCCTTCCGGAACAAGTTCTTGCTAGGGCAAGGGAGATTCTCAAGAATCTGGAAAGCAGCGAACTGGATGAGATCGGGATGCCCAAGATAGCGAGAGGGAAGGCAAGGGGATCTCAAAAAAGACCGGCACAGTTGGATTTATTCCAAGCTCAAGAGAACCTCCTTAAGAAGGAGTTGTTAACCGTTGATGTCGAGGATATGACCCCCATTGAGGCTTTGATTAAACTCAACGAATTGAAGAATAAGGCAGAGCAATAGGAGGTGCCGCGGGAAAAGGAGTGGTTGTGTTCAACAAGCTCGATTTTTCGAAGGCGAGACAGAGGATGGTCGATGAACAAATCGCCTCCAGGGGGATCAAGGACATACGGGTGTTGAATGCCTTGAATAAAGTTCCCCGACACCTCTTCGTGGAGGAAGCACTTCAAGGCCAGGCCTATAACGACTATCCTTTGCCCATAGGGGAAAAGCAGACCATCTCCCAACCCTATATGGTCGCATTGATGACCGAAGTCCTTGAACTAAAGGGGGAAGAAAGGGTATTGGAAATAGGTACGGGTTCCGGCTATCAGGCGGCAATCCTTGCGGAGTTGACGGAACGGGTTTATTCCATGGAACGAATACGGCCACTGGCCAACAGAGCCAGGAGGCTCCTCCACGAACTGCACTACTATAACGTGGAAATAGGAGTATCCGACGGAACTCAAGGCTGGAAAGAAAAGGCTCCATTTCAAGCCATCACCGTGACCGCAGGGGCTCCAGACGTACCCCAACCCTTACTGGATCAATTGACAGTGGGAGGGAGGCTCGTTGTTCCCATTGGAGATGCTTTTTCCCAAACCCTCGTCAAGGTTATTCGAATGAAAAGGGGGTTTGAGCGGAAGGATATGGGCGGTTGCCATTTTGTAAAATTGATCGGAAAATACGGTTGGCAAGAGAAGTAGATGCCTTCCTTTGAGTGGGTTAGATTTTGGAATGGGAAAACCTCAAGGAGGGAATGGATGTTCATCGGTGTTATCGGAGCGTCAAGTTGTAGCCCGGAGATAGCGGAGCTTGCCGAAGCTGTGGGCAGGGAAATCGGAAAAAGGGGCGCTGTTTTGATTTGTGGGGGGTTGGGCGGGGTAATGGAATTCGCTTCCAAAGGGGCGAAAGAGGCTGGGGGCCTCACCATCGGCATATTGCCTGGATCATCCAAGGAAGAGGCAAATTGCTACATCGATATTCCCATCGTAACGGACCTGGGGCATGCCCGAAACATTCTCATTGCCCATTCTTCGGATAGTCTCATCGCCATTTCTGGGGAGCATGGGACCCTCTCCGAAATAGCTATCGGGCTGAAATTGAAAAAAACCGTAATCGGGTTGAACACTTGGGATATTGAGGGAGTAATCCGGGCCAAAACGGCGGCCGAAGCAATTGAAAAGGCCATGAAAATTTCGGAAGGGAGGGATGTTTGAGGGTTGAAGGGACGATATTTGGCCATTTTTCTCCTTTTCGCCATTGTGGGCGCGTGCCGCTCCACTTCTCCGAGCTATTCGGGGGCACGGGCACGGGTTTATCATACGGTGAAAAGGCACCAGACCCTTTGGAGGATATGTAAGACCTATGGGGTCAATATCGATGATGTAGCCCGGGTAAACCACATTCAAGACCCCAGCAAGATCCGGGTAGGGCAGAAGATATTCATTCCAGGCGCAAAAAGGGTGCTGAAGGTCGATATCTATATCGATGATATCGGAGGAAGAAGGGGACGCCCCGAGGATCCGAAGAGGATCGTTTTGGCAAGGGGGCGTTTCATCTGGCCCGTAAGAGGTAAAGTCACCCGAGAATTCGGCATACGGGGTACGATAAAACACGATGGAATAGATATCTCCGCCCCCAGGGGTACCCCCATCAAGGCTGCTAATTCCGGCAGAGTCCTCTATAGTGGAAACGAGATAAAAGGGTACGGAAATATCATCATCATAGAGCATGAGCAAGGATTCACTACCATTTATGCCCACAATGACGTAAATGACGTGGCGGAGGGGGAGAAAGTCGGAAGGGGGCAGATTATCGCAAGGGTGGGAAGGACGGGCAGAACAAGCGGTCCAAACCTCCATTTCGAAATCCGTATGAACAACAGACCCATTAACCCCAAACTTTTGCTGAAATGAGGTCTCGGCTATGGGGTGGAAAAAGAAGGAGATCTATCAATACCTGAAAAAGTATGAGGAGGATGGATCCTCCCCAGACCTCATCAAGTTATACCTAAATGACTTGAAGAAATCCCCTCTCCTCTCTCCGGAGGAGGAAAAAGCCCTCGCCAAGAGAATTCGTCGGGGTGATGCGGAAGCCCGCACCCAGATGATCGAATCAAACCTCCGATTGGTTGTCAAGATCGCGAAGAAATACTTATTTCGGGGCTTACCCTTTTCCGACCTTATCGAAGAGGGCAATATCGGCTTGATCAAAGCGGTGGAGCGATTTTCTCCCGCTAAAAAGAACCGATTTTCTACCTATGCCGTTTGGTGGATCAGGCAATCCATCGAAAGAGCCGTTGCTAATCAGGCCCACCTGATTAGGCTTCCCATACATATCAGTAGCGATCTCAACAAGCTCGCCAGGGTGGTAAGGTCCCTTTTCAACCAGCTCAAGCGGGAGCCCTCAAATGAAGAAGTTGCCGCGATGATGAAGCTGAAGCCGGATTATATCGAAAGGCTAAAAAAGGTGGTTAACAGAACGTACTCCATTGAATCCCCTATCGGGAGGGATACTGACTATTCCCTAAAGAATACCATTCGGGATGAGGATTCCGATGGGCCCGTCTCCCTTCTGGAAAATATCGAAAAATTTGAAAAGGTGAGCTCATGGTTAGAAGGGTTACGTGAACAGGAGAAGACGGTCATTGTACTCCGATATGGGCTCGATGACGGCAATCCTCAAACGTTAGAGGCCATTGGGAGACGATTCAGCCTCACCAGGGAAAGGGTGAGGCAGATCGAATCAAAGGCCTTGGCGAAGTTGAGGAACATCATACGGCGAAAATCAGTTACCTTCGATGAAGTGTTCTGACCGTCTCGGACAAAAACTTCTTGAGGGATTGCCGTTGAAGACTCGAATGGAACAGGGGCTATTATGCTTGTTATCTTTCGATAATTCGTCTTCCATCCGTACTCACCTGGGTACCCCCGGGTGATAAAAGTGGAAGAGATCTTCGAGGAGGATAGGGAATTGTCCGTGAAACCCATGCATGGTTGTCTCCACTGTAGTCAGGGAATCCTGGAATATAGAGGATCGCATAAAACCTATGAGGATGTTGAGGAGTACATCTGCCAGAGATGCAAGCGATACCACTATCTCAATAAGCTCACCGGCCAGGTTTCGATGAGGTTGGAGACCTTAATGGAGAAATATAAGCCTAGAGAGTAGGATGGACGATGCGGTTCAGCTCTGGAAACGTGTAAGAAGTGATTCCACCGATTCATCTGATCTCTTACATTTCAAGAGGGCCTCTATTTCAAGCAAGTCGAAGGTTGAATACGATGTATAATCCAAGTCCACATGATATTTTTCCTTGATTCTCTTGGCGACGTGCATGCTCATCTTTCGATCATAGGAAGAGTATTCGGGTGATGATAGATCTCCGAAATAACGGCCTGCGTAAGCGAGAATATCCGTCCCATAAGATGCTGGGGCTCCTTGGACATGGATTGAGCAGGGGAGAATCAAGGCCGAGCAGCATATCAGGAGGGATAGAGCGACGCGGTTCATTACATGACACCTCCTTTGGGGGTAATTTATTCTCCTCCTTATTATTATTGAATTGATGGGAGTCTGTCAAGGGGTAAATAGGAAAATGCGATTCTGCAGTGTTGCAGTACTGCGGTCTTGCAGTTCTGCGGTCGTGCCGTTATATAAAAAACATGTTGATTCAACTACGTGATAAATTCACGTTCAGAGGTCCTTTTGCCAATTTTTGGAGATCTCAAATACTTGAGTAACTGCAGGAAACGATCTTGGAATTAAACTCTGAGGGTAACCCATGATAAAAAAGATGATATGGATAGTCCTTATGGCCCTCCTCTTTGTGGACACGGTTGCTTTGGCCCAAATCGGCACTGTGACCGCAAAGAGCCTTTTGGTCAGATCCGGCCCTGGTAAGAACTATAAGGTCATAGGGAGGATGAAGAGGGGAAACCAGCCCCTTGTGGAACGGCTTCAGGGGAATTGGGTGAAACTGGCTTGGAAAAAGGAAGCTTGGGTCGCCAGGCGTGAGCTCTCCCTGGAAAAGGGAGCCTCTCGATCATCGGCGATAGATGAACAATTTTTTCGATGGTTGATCCACAACACCAAAGTCAACTGGACATTCATCCATCGCAAAAGAGCAGATTCAGTTTTCGTATGGGTCAGGATGGATTCGGATCGATATGGAGGCATGACAAAGGTTAGATTTATCGCCAATAACTTGGCGGAATCCTATCGATTTCACACTGGAGATAGGAGCCCACTGGAGATCAAAATATTGAACCCGGATGCCAAATTCATCCATGACATTTACCTTCAGGCCACCTTCAAATGATCCTGCCGTATTACGCTACCTGCCCAAAGGGGTTTCCGGTTTAGGTCTATAGGCAAGGCTCACGCCGAAAGACCGAATCGAACCATGTGATGGGCAACCCAACCGAAACCAATAATTCCCCACATCCTATGCTCGTATTGCCACCTCATCCCCATAGCCTCTGAATGTTATATTGGCATATTGTCTCTAGTCAATGGAAGATTGAGCACGTCAAGGAACGGCCATTTTCACCAAGAAGAGGCTCAGGCTCGGTACATAGGTGATGATCATCAGTGCCAATAAGAGAATAGCCAAAAAGGGGAGTGACGCCACATAGAGCTTTAGCACCGGTCGATCAAAACGAAAACTGGCGATAAAAAGGTTCATGCCCACGGGAGGTGTTGAGTAACCGATTCCCAGGTTAACGAGAAAGATGATACCGAGATGAACGGGGTGTATACCATAA
>JAUWDQ010000072.1 GCA_030608745.1 Pseudomonadota bacterium
GTCGGAATCAGACGGCAAAGAAAAAAGATCCAGATGCAAGGCGCGCAAATCCTGAGGAATGAGGCGTACATAGAAGTACGCTGCAATGACGAAGGATGCAGCGCAACGCAGCAGATGGACTTTTTACGAAGCCGTCAATGAAAAGGCTCGGATCTTCCCCATGATCGTTAGCCCCAAGAGGATCATCGCCGTCTGCTCCTTACTTTTCTGTTTGCTGTTGGGGGTCATCCTTGCCTCCCTCTCACTCGGTGCGGCGAAAATTGGACTCCCTCAGGTATTACGAGTACTCATTCACCACGCGGTCTATTTCGATAGTCCGGCGGGGCCGGAAGGGCTTATCATCCTTTCCGTAAGGTTGCCCAGGATACTCCTCGCCGGGCTTGTTGGTGCAGCCCTTGCTGTTGCGGGGTGCTCTTTCCAAGCCCTTTTGAGAAACCCCCTGGCTGATCCTTATATCCTGGGGGTCTCCAGCGGTTCTGCTTTAGGAGCCGTTTCGGCTATCCTCGTCGGCCTCAGCGCCACCTCCTTCGGCATGCCATTGGCCTCCTTTTGTGGCGCCATCATCACGGTCATGCTCGTCTTCCATGTTGGGAAGGTGGGAAGGGGCCTCCATACCAATACGCTACTCCTGGCAGGGGTGATCATCAGCTCCTTCTTTTCGGCCATCATCATGTTCCTCATCTCCGTTGTCCAAAACGAGGACCTTTCAAAGATCGTCTTCTGGTTGATGGGGGATTTCAGCTTTGCCAATTATCATTTCATCCTGATCATTCTGCCCTACATAGCGGGAGGAATGGTTGCCCTCTATTCCTATGCAAGGGGGTTAAACCTTATGGTAATGGGGGAAGAAACGGCGATTCAGTTGGGGGTCGATGTGGAACGATTGAAAAAGATGGCTTATATATTCGCCTCCCTCATCACGGCGGCGGCAGTATCGGTCTGCGGCCTTATCGGCTTCGTAGGGCTCATCATCCCCCATTCTATTAGAATGCTTTTTGGCCCCGATCACCGCCTTCTCATCCCGGCCTCAGCGCTCATGGGGGCATGCTTCTTGATTGGCTCGGATACCATCGCCAGGACAATTGCCGCCCCCATGGAACTGCCCGTGGGGGCGGTGACGGCAACCTTCGGGGCCCCCTTCTTCATCTATCTCCTCAAAAGGAGAAAGGCATAACGTGGCGGGTATTGACGTCAGGGAGATTTACTTTCGATACGCCCACCAATGGGTCATCGAGGATCTCTCCTTCCGCGTAGAAGTGGGAGAATTCTGGGGAATCATCGGCCCAAATGCCTCAGGAAAAACGACGTTGCTTAAGATCCTCTACGGGTTTATCGACCCCCAAAGGGGAGGGGTCTTCATCGATGGGGGCGAATTGAGGCGAATGAAGCGGCCCGATATCGCGAAGAAGATCGCCGTCGTCCCTCAAGAAACCCAAATCAGCTTTCCCTTCACGTCCTTCGAGGTGGTCCTTATGGGGAGATCGCCCTATCTGGGGCGCCTGCAATTCGAGGGGAGAGACGACTTCGAAATAGCCGAAAGGGCCATGAGGCTCACCGATACGCTCCGTTTTTCCCGAAGGCCCATAAACGAACTGAGCGGCGGAGAAAGACAGCGGATCTTCATTGCCCGAGCCCTGGCTCAGGAACCCGAAATCATTCTCCTCGATGAACCCACATCCAATCTTGACATAAGCCACCAGGTCGAATTTTACGACCTCATCAGCCGGTTGAATCGAGAGAAAAACCTTACCATCCTTACCGTCTCCCACGACATCAACTTGGCATCGGAATACTGCCGAAAAATCATCCTCCTCAAAGAGGGCAGAATATTCAAAATGGGAAGCCCGAAGGAAGTGGTGGCCGAGGAACATATCAGACAGGTCTATGGAAATCGGGTTTTGGTGGACGAAAATCCCGTAACGGGATCCCCCAGGATAACCCTCTTGCGGAAGGATCCATCAAACATCGGAAACCCCGAGGCGCAGGTGAAATGATAAAACCTCAGGAAATAGAGAGGGCAAGGCAGACTATTCAAGAGATGGTCCATCCCACCCCAATATTGACCTCCGACTCCATTAACTTCCCACATGGGGATTCTCGATAGGACTATTGAGGTCAATCCCCGTTTCTCTCACGTTTCTTTCCATTTCTATCGGAAACCCATATTTCCACTCCGTGGTTTAACAATTTCGCTTCGAGGTCTTCTGGGGACCTGAAGGGAATGGTTTGGAAGCCTACTTGACGGGCGGGGACAAGATACGGCTCTTTGTCATCGATGTAAAGGGACCTCTCAGGGGTGAGGTTGAAACGACGGATAACCAGCTCATAGATGCCCACCTCCGGTTTTCTCATGCCAACCTCCCACGAAAGCACGGTTCCGTTGAAGATGTCATAGAGACGATACCTTTCCTGGAGGTAATGGGTCGTCGCTTTATCCACATTGGAAAGGCAGTAAAGGGGATAGCGCCGCCTCACCCTTTCCAGGATGTGGATGGTCTCGGGGATCGGCACCAACATCCTTCTCCATTGTCTCAGTTCCCGAGCCACCTCACCTTCGACCCTCAATTTGGAAGCCAGCGTCCTCCACAGCTCCTCTTCGTTGATGAAATCCTTGTTGTAGAGTTTCCATTCCTCAGAGCCCACCGTCAAGGCGTAAAAGGCCTCGCCTGACATCCCAATCTTCGCCTCAAATTCCGCGAAGAAGGACTTGAAATCATCCCTTACGACCACGCCACCCACATCCGATACGATCGCCTCAACCCTCATCGTTTTAGCCTCACCTCTATCTCGGGGAATATCCGGGAAGACGTCAAAATCCGAGGAATATCCCTGAAACGTGTGGTTCCTTTTAAATCTATCACCATATGGACCATATTTCCACACCCCCGTCAGCAATTTCATTTGACAAAACCGCCTCTTTTACGCCACATTATGGGGCATTGACCTCAACGAGGAGGAATACCGTGTCAGAGGAGATTTCCCTCAAGGAGATCGTTAGGGCCCGCGCAGTGATCTATCGATACCTGAGGCCCACCCCCCTTATCCACTATCAACCTCTTTCCGAGATCACCGGCTTTCAAACCTACATCAAACACGAAAACCACAACCCCACTGGTGCCTTCAAGGTCAGGGGTGGTCTCAACCTCATCGCCTCCCTGCCTCAAGAGGAGAAGGAGAGGGGGGTAATTACGGCTACCCGGGGGAATCACGGTCAGTCCATAGCCATGGCCTCTCGGATTTTTGGCGTTCCGTGCACCCTCCTTGTTCCCCACGGAAATAATCCCGAGAAGAACAGGGCCATGAGGGGTTTTGGAGCGGAGCTGGTGGAATATGGGCGGGATTTCGACGAGGCGAGGCAGAGGGCCGAAGAGATCCGAGAGGAAAAGGGACTACGGTACATCCATCCCGCCAACGAGCCCAGGTTGATCAACGGTGTGGGAACATACAGCTTGGAGATCTTCGAGGACCTGCCCGACGTCGATGCCATCATCGTTCCCATCGGTGGTGGAAGCGGCGCGTGTGGAGCCATCACTATCGCCCGGGCCCTCAATCCCAACACGAGGGTCATTGGCGTTCAGGCGGAAAGGGCTCCCTCCGTCTATCTCTCTTGGAAGGAAGGCCGGATCATCGAAACCGAGAGCGCCGATACCTTCGCCGACGGCCTGGCGACCCGCGTCCCCTTTGAGATGACCTTCAATATCATACGAGAAGGGATATCGGATATCGTAACCGTCTCGGAAGAGGAGATGAAGTCGAGCGTCCGGCTCTTGCTGGAAACGACCCACAATTTGGCGGAAGGGGCGGGAGCGGCTCCCCTTGCAGCCGCTTTAAAGCTAAGGGACCGGCTGAGGGGCAAGAAGGTGGTCATCATCTTGAGCGGAGGGAATATCGACTTGGCTACCCTGAGGTGGGCCTTGATGGATGAGGGGGGGCAAAACGGGGAACTGTCCCACGGGAGTCAATCATAGGGCCTTAATCCTCGAATTCAACCCTAAACCCTTCTTGCCTCTCCAGTTCCTTCTCCAGGGCCTCCAACTCCCGTTTCTTGTCTTCCAACTCTCGTTTTTTGTCCTGATAATGGGCTATCGTTCCAAATCCCTTCCACTGTTGTCTGCATGCGGGGCAAAAATTCTGCGCCTCGACCCCCTTGAAAATCTTCTCGCTGTATGGAAACCTGGCCCCACAATTCCCACAGATAACAACCAAACTTCCCATCCCGGATACCTCTGGCTAGAGCAAAAGAAAAGAGGGGGTATCTGCTCCCCATACCCCACGGAAAATCAGGGATACCCCCCCGCCCCTTTTTCATCCACCTCGGACCTTCTCGGTGAGAAATTCGATCTGACGGCCTATCCGGGGATCGTCCCTCACCTTCCTCTCCATATTGGCTATGGAGTAGATCACCGAGGCGTGCTTTTTATTGAAGGCTTTCCCGATGGCCTCAAGGGATCCATTGGTCAACTTCCGACAGAGAAACATGGCAACTTGCCTGGGAAGGTAGATCTCCCTCCTCTTCGACCTCGATTTCATCCGCTCGATATCGACCCGATAATGCCTTCCTACCACCTCTTGGATGAGCTCAATGCTGACAATCCGCTCCTCCTCTTTGACCACATTCCTCATGGACTCCCGGGCCAAATCCAGGTCTATTGAGCGGTGCATCAATGATGATTGGGCGATGATGCTGATGATGGTCCCCTCCAGCTGTCTAATATTTCCATTGATATGGGACGCCAGGTAGTCCAAAACGGGATCGGGAATATGCACGCCTTCTGTCAATGCCTTGGCCTCCAAAATCCGCCTGCGTGTCTCCGAATCCGGTGCCTGTAATCGCACAACCAGGCCACATCCCAGCCTCGATTTTAGCCCCTCACCCATTTTCGGAATTTCCTCCGGAGGGACAATGCTGGTCAGGATGATCTGTTTGCCGTCGTTATAGAGGGTATCCAAGGTATGGGATAGCTCCGCCTGGGTAGCAGGCTTTCCGCTGAAGAAATGAACCCCGTCGATTACCAGGATATCACTGTATTTTCGATACTTCTCCTTGAAGGAAGCGATTCCGTCCCTCCTCAGGGCGGTGACCAGTTCATTGACAAATTCCTCCGCCGAGACAAGGCAAATTCGAGTCTCCGACCACTTCTCCAACATATAATTTCCAATAGCAGTGGACAAGTGACTTTTACCCAACCCCACATCAGAGTAAAAGAAAAGCGGATTGTAGTGAATGCCTATCTTATTGGAAACAGCCCAGGCGGCCGAATGGGCGAACTGATTGCAAGGCCCGATCACAAAACGTTCGAAGGTAAACCTCTTGTTTAACCGGATTCCCCCTAAGGGGCCCGAAGCCATCTTGGGCAGCACCATCTGTCCATTTCCATTGTGAGGAGAGGGGGAACGGCTCCTCTTTGGGACGGCCTTGAGGGAGATTTGACAATCGTCCTCGGCAACGGAGTGGAAGGCCTCCTTAAGGGTGCTCAGGTAGTACCGGTTCACCCACTCCTTAAAGAAGACGTTGGGACATTCCAGGACGATCTGTCCCTCCTTCATCTCCTTAAACTCCAAGGGTTTGATCCATAAGTTGAAGGTATCAGAAGCAAGCCTCTCTTGGATAGAAGCCTTTGCCTTTGCCCATATCTCTTCCATTGCCCCCTACCCCAAAAATCCTCATTCTCTGATCACGTTTCTCTTATCACTCGCCTTTATACTAAGTGAACCGGAAAATCGAGGGAGTGTCAAATGCGGTATCGGCCATTTACGAAATTCCGCCATTCCGAGTTTTCCACAACCAAAATTTCCTTGCAAATACTCGTTTCGAGGGGGGATGGGTGAAAAACCCGTGGAGATAAAATCCTTCGGAGCCCCGACGCCTTAGGCTCAATAATCAATAAGTTGGCCCACTTATCCACGGCTGTGGATATCTTTTTCCACAATGGAAATCTAATGATTTCTCTCTTTTTCTTCGAATTTCAAAAAATTTCAAAAATGAGAAATTTTTTTTGTCGGCCGGAATATCAAAGGAGGAAAGGGACCCATTACGGGGTGGGTTTCCGGAAAACTGGAATGGCGTAAGGACCTTCTCGGATATAACAAACCGATGGCTCGATATCTCTCTTTCGGAGCCGATCAATAGAACAGATCAAGGCGTTTTGAACCATGGCCTGGGCTTTTTCCCGATTCGACCTGTCCTCGCATTCGGCCGAGAGAAATTCGTAACCGCTGGTTCCGGGAAGGATGACGTAATCCTCTTTGGGAATTTCACCAGAGCAATAGATCAATCCCTCTTCGCCGACTTTTCTGAGGGGGACAGCCCAAACCTCGGGCTCCCATTGGTCCTTCGTAAATCGCCAATGGGAGTTCCGCAGCAATTCAAGATACCCATCCGGTCCCTGTAATTTCATGAGATGGCCCAGTGTTTTATATTCGGGTCCGCCAATGGGTATATTATCATGATTGTTCGCCGCGATAATAATGACTCCGCCTTTCTTCACGGCAGGCACGGCACCAACCCCCGCCTTTGCGGTTTGGTAGTGGTCCCTCCCCACATATCCGCCGTGGGTGAGGACGATATCGAATTGCCGCTCCAGGGGAATCTCCGCGTAGCCCTTGATCATCTCAAAGGCCTTCATGTGTGCCTCGACTAATTCCCCGGTGAAGACTTGGGTGATGCGCATATCCTTGTCCAGGGTGACGTTGGCAATGAAATCCACTCCGACGGTCCCTGCGACTTCCAAGGCCTCCTCATGGCAAGGGTTTCCCTCGAGAATGAGGTTAGTGGCATTGGGATCCTCAAGGTAATAGGGCCCGTGAAATCTCGAGATGGTCTTTACGTCAACCAACCCCGGGCAGATGGCCTTTCTCCCCCCGGAAATCCCGGTCATGAAATGGCTTTCCACAAGCCCCGTGGCAATCTTTAGGTCCGCAAAATAGAAGTCCTTGTTGACATAGACATGGGTCCCCCTTTTGGTCTCCCCTATGCTGACCAGCAAACCCTCGTTCTCACAATCGTGATCGAGGACCGTATATCCGTCAACGATCTCCTCTCCATACATCTGGACCCTCTCCTCGTGGGTACTGGCCCGATGCATTCCCGTCCCAATGATGATCTTGATGTTCTCCCTTCTTATTCCCTGGGCTTCCAAGGTTTGCAATATGGGGTCAAGAATCCCTCTTTCCCCCTTGTAAGGAACGGGCCTGGTGATATCGGATACGGTCACCGAAACGTTAATATCCTTTGGCCTCTTCCCCTTATTCTTGACGATCTCCTCCAATCTCGGGCTCCCGATGGGGTTTGAAAAGGCCCTCTGGATCTCTCCTCGCCAGTCATCGATATGGGGAACCGCACCCATGCTGATCTCGACCGAATCCCTCGGAACGACGATCTCCAACGTTTCATGGCCATACTCCAGAGGAATGCGCCTCCAGTCTTTGGTATCGATCCGGGCCAAGGCCTCCTTTAAACCTTCTTTCATGTCAGCACCATCCTGGACAGAGGGATTTAAGCTGCCAAAGAGAATTGTAACCCGCCCTTGGGATGAGGTTCAACCCCCAAATGGGCCGCCTCATGAACCTGATTCATGGGCCTCTACTTCTCGTAGGGTATAGCTCTCTTTTCACGATCACATCTACCATAGAGAAAAAATCCCAAGAAATCAACGCCTTTATTCATTTAATGGTCCGCGATGATGGATTGCGATAAATGTTCGTGTATGAGCTGGGATAAAAGAGGGGGTAAGGGTTATGAGAAAAGGGTGGCCAAGGGATCGAGACTGATGTACAGTTAACCGAAATGGGTAAATCGCCTTTGAGGGAGAGGAGGGTATCGGGCGGGAGAAACCCGTGAAACCGAAATGAGGATACGAGATATAAGGAGGACATCATGCCGTACGGGTACAACGCAAAGATCCTAAGGGTTGATCTGGACAAGGAATCCATCGGTGTAGAGGAGGCCCAGGAAGCCTTTTACAGCCGCTATCTCGGGGGAGGGACCCTCGCCCTTTCCTACCTATTGAGGGAATTGAAGCCAAAGTCCGACCCCCTGGGGCCCGAAAACCTCCTGGTCTTTGCGGGATCGGTGATCGCGGGTACAGCTGCCGCTGGTTTGAGCCGCTTTTCGGTTGCGGCCAAATCCCCGCTAACGGGTGCATTTGGAGAAGCAGAGGCAGGGGGTTGGTGGATTCCGGAATTGAAATTCGCCGGATTCGACGCCATTGTCATAAAGGGAAGGGCACGAAAACCCATCTATCTCTGGATCCACGATGGCGAGGCGGAGATCCGTGATGCGGGCCACCTCTGGGGAAAGCTAACCAGGGAAGCCCAGCAAGAGATCCGAGCGGAACTGGGGGATGACCGGGTTCGGGTTGCCCTCATCGGTCCGAGTGGCGAAAAATTGGTGAAGGTCGCCTGTATCATTAACGAGCTCAAACATGCCAATGGCAGAACCGGATTGGGCGCCGTGATGGGATCGAAGAACCTCAAGGCCATCGCCGTGAGGGGAAAGAAGAGGATGAGGGTAGCCGATGGGGAGGCGGTTAAGAGGTTGAGCAAGGGACTACGGGATACCTACGACGAACCCTATTTCAGCCTCGGCAATTTGGGGACAGCTCGGATCACCACCATGCTGAGCCAACAGGGAATCTTACCTACCCTCAATTTCCGGGAAGGCTCCTTCGATGGGGCCGATGCCATCAGCGGAGAGACCATGGCAAAGACCATTCTGGTCCGCCGAGGGACCTGTTATGGCTGCTTCGTCCGGTGCAAGAGGGAGGTTCAGGTGGGGAAGCCTTACTTCGTGGATCCGATCTATGGAGGTCCGGAGTATGAGACGGTGGCTGCCTTCGGTTCCATGTGCGGTATTTCCGATTTGAAGGCCATCTCAAAGGCCAATCAGATCTGCAATGCCTACGGCCTTGATACCATCTCCACGGGGAACCTCATCGCCTTCGCCATGGAGTGTTACGAGAACGGCATCCTTACCAAAAGTGACACCGATGGCCTGGAGCTCCGGTTCGGCAAGGTTGAGGCCATGCTGAAAATGCTGGAGATGATCGCGAAACGGGAAGGCCTCGGGGATATTCTGGCCGAGGGAATTCGCCCGGCGGCGGAGAAATTCGGGAATGGGGCAAGCGATTTTGCCATCCACGTAAAGGGCCAACCAGCCCCCTTCCACGAGCCCAGGGGGAAGGTGGGGGTAGGACTCGGGTATTCCGTCTCCCCGACCGGGGCCGACCACATGGAAGTTCCCCACGATACCTTCTGGACATCTGAGGCGGGAATTGCCCTTCTCAGGCCCCTGGGAATCCTCGAGCCCATCGATGTCTTTGACCTGGGACCCAAGAAGGTGAGGCTCTTCGTCTACCTCCAGCAATATTGGAACCTGCTCAACTCCATCGGAATCTGCATGTTCACGGCGAAGCCCTTTGGGCCCTTTACCCTCAATGGAATCGTGGATTACGTCAAGGCGGTGACCGGATGGGAAACCAGCCTCTTCGACCTCCTCAAGGTGGGCGAAAGGCACTCCGCCATGGCCAGGATGTTCAACGTGCGGGAGGGGTTCACTGTCCAAGATGACGTCCTTCCGGATCGCTTCTTCCAACCCATGGAAGGGGGAACCTTAAAGGGTAAGAACATCGACAAGGAACAATTCCTCAGGGCCATGGAGACCTATTACGAGATGATGGGGTGGGACCCCGAGACAGGGATCCCGAGGGGGGGGAAACTCGCCGAGCTGGATCTCGACTGGCTATCCGCATAAAGGAAACGTCAATTCATCTTTCAAACCGAACCACCAAGTTTTTGTGCTGCTGTTACCTAGTGTTGCCGTTTGGAGGTTTTTCTAACTGCTTAACCGCAGAACTGCAGCACCTTGGTTTATCGTAGCACCGCATAACGGCAGCACCCAAACTCGACTGGAAGGGGCAGATATTTCCGCCAAACTGATAGGTTGAGAAGGCCGAAGTCTTTCTTACCCGGGACCGAAGACTAACGCCCCTTCACGTCCTTATTGAGCAGGTCATCCACCCACTCCAGGCCCAGCTCCATGAGCTTACCCCGATGGGGTCTGCCCGTCTTCGGATCGCAGCCCATGATTTCATAGAGCAATTCTATCGCCTTTTCGAAATCTCCCTGCTCGAAGATCTTCTTGCCGGACTCGGGTCCATCTGGTTTCGGATCGAAGAGCCGCCGTGGCAATGTATCGTCCTTGATGCTAAACCCCTCGCGGCTGTTGAAGGCCCTGGCCATCATGGTAGCGCGTTCAGCCGCCTTCATCAGTTCGAAGAGGCTTGAATTCCACCCCGTAATCGCGTTAAGGCACCGGACCATCAAATCCAGGGTCGTCGTTCCGCGCGGCGCATACCCGAATACGCACAACCCCAGGGCATCCTGCATCTTCCACAGGGTATCCACCAACGCGTAGGTTCTCACCTTCTCCACCGTAATCTCCGTGGGGTGCATGGGCTTGTAGATTCCCAATGGCTTGACGGATTGGAACATAAAGGAATTCTCGTCGACGAAAAAGGGATCGTGAGGTGCGTTCATGTGATCAGCCCCGTAAGTGCTGATGGCATACCCCATACCAACTCCTACCTTTACCCGGGGGTCGTGCATGGGGAGCTCCTGGCCCTTGACGGAAAGGTGATACGGCTGGTCCGCAACACCCCACTTTTGGGCCAACCGGGCCATTCCTTCGGCCAGGAGATCACCAAAGCCCTCCCGTCGAGCAGTCATCTCCAGCAGTTGGATCATCAAGTCCGCATCCCCGAAGCGAAGCTCCAGCCCATCGGTATCCGCCTTGGTGATGACCCCCTTCTCGAAGCACTCGCACGCAAAGGCGATAGTCATCCCCGCCGAGATGGTATCTATGCAGTATCGATTGCAGATCTCGTTGCCCTTGGCGATGGCCTTCAGATCCAAGATATTGAGATTGGTCCCCAGGGCCGCCATGGTCTCGTATTCCGGCCCGCCGTAGCGCGAGTCAACACCGTACTTTGGATCATCCACCTCAATGCCCCGCTTGCAGCGGATGGGACAGGCGTAGCATCCCTTT
>JAUWDQ010000047.1 GCA_030608745.1 Pseudomonadota bacterium
GAAGAAGAAATCCAAAACACACTTTTCCCTTACCCTGCCTACCGCCTCCTTCCTCTTCCCTTTTCCCTCTTTTATCCTAGCTCTTCACCTCAGACCTTTTTTCCTCTCCCAACTGCAGCACTGCAGGACTGCAACACCGCAACACTTGTATTTCGCTGCAGCACCGTATAATGGCAGCACCCCCGAAAGGGTCACTTTGGGTCTTGACATATTCCATGAGATTAAAGGAAAATAGCTAGAGACTATCTCGTCATTAATGGTAAATTGATCCCTCACAAAGGAGCAAATCCAAAGGTTTTGTCACCTCTTGTATTTCCCCCCTCCAACGAATCACGTACTGGTGGGTCAAATGGTATGGAGGGAGAGAGCTTGCATGCGATGAGAGCACCGTGATGGGGAATGAGGGATTGTTATGTTGATGAAGGAGGAGATATGCCCGAAATAGAAGGCGCCCTTGCGGTGCTCATTGACTTTGAGAACCTCGTCCTGGGATTGAAGGGGAAACGAACTAAGAAGTTCAATATTCAAAAAATTTTGGAACGCCTGGTCGAAAAGGGTAAGATCATCGTCAAAAAGGCCTATGCGGACTGGACCAGTTACGAGGAGTATAAAATAACGTTTCACGAAGCGGCCATTGAGCTCATGGAGATCCCCAAAAGGGGGATGGTCGGGAAAAATTCGGCGGATATTCGGCTAGCCGTGGATGCAATAGACCTTTGCTACTCCAAGGAGCATATCGATACCTTCGTCATCGTTTCGGGTGACAGCGATTTCTCCCCGTTGGTCTCGAAGCTCAAGGAGAACGGGAAACATGTCATCGGCCTTGGAATGAAAGATTCGAGCTCAAATCTGCTTATCAACAATTGCGATGAGTTCATCTACTATGAAGACCTCGAACGACCCATCGGAATTCCGCCCAAGATCAGAAAGGATCTTCCCAAGAGGAAAAAGGATGCATTCCAGCTCCTGATCGATTCGGTGATCGCGTTGGTTAGGGAGAACAAGGAAATCCTCTGGTCCTCCATGATCAAACAGACAATGAAACGAAAAAAACCCTCCTTCAGCGAACATTATCATGGTTACCGAACCTTCAGCGATCTCCTCGAGGATGCCGAGAAGAGGGGCCTCGTCCGGCTCGAAACCGACCCCAAAAGCAATACCTATATCGTGGTCGGTTTCGGCAAGGAATCCGAGGATGGACGAGGATCATGACGGCTTGAGGAGGAACAGCATACCTGGGCTTTACGTACCCCTATGAGTGGAGCAAAAGATGAAGGAAAATTCGGTTGACGTCGGTGATCTGATAGACGATTACTGCCCCCGCTGTCGCTTGCTCTTGAGCCATGACGTTGCAGCAATAGTCGAAGGTGAGGTCAAGAAGGTCCGGTGCAGGACATGCCTCAACGAACACCCCTATCGGCGTGGGAAAGGACGGCGCAAGGAGAAGGATGATATCAAATCCCTCTGGGACCAAGTCCTTTCCAAGATGCCCAAACCCCCAAAAAAGCAATAGATACCCCGGTATTTTTAGGAGGAGAGGTGGAGAAGGTCATCGAGGGGATATATTTCATTCCAGGTCGAGATGAGATGATACCCGATTCCCACGTCTATATCCTGGGAGAGTCTCATTCTCGCGACCTATCAATGCTGGATGTGGGTCTGATGGGAAGAGGTGATGAAAAATTGGACCACATTGAGCAGGGGGGAATAAGGTTAGAGGATATCAAAAGGATCATTCTCACACATACTCATTTCGACCACATTGGCTGCATCAAGGAAATCATAGCAGGACTTCCCGATGCGGAGATATGGGTTCACCAAATCGAGGGGGATTATCTGGAAAGGGGCGATGAGAAGATTATCCACGGAAATGAGATGTTTGCCGGTTTCATACGGTCTCAATATGGGGTAAAAGACGGCTTCTATCAATTATCCGTCCACCGGAAGCTCAGTGAAGGAGATGTCCTTGAGATAGGCGGCTTGAGCTGGGAGGTGCTCCATATCCCCGGCCATTCCGCCGGAGGGATTGGCTTGTACAACCCCAAAAACAAGGTGCTGATTCCAGGCGATACCGTATACGCGGATTACAATATTGGAAGGTTCGACTTGTACAGTGCTGACGGCAATCAATTGAGACACAGTTTGGAGAGATTGTCCCAACTCGAGGCTGAGATACTCTTGCCCGGGCATAATCGAATTCTGAAGGAGGGGGCACGGGAATCAATAAGGGAAACGCTCGTCCGTTGGAAGCAATACTTAGGGTAAATCCCTTCCAAACCCTTCATTTCTAGCTCACAAAGGGGCCCACCTGCGCACATCGCTGGACGATCACCAGCGTTTCCCAAAATTCGAGAGGAATCATCATGGTGCTGGTGACTTTTCCCATCAATGGCAAGGAGGGGGATTAGGATGATTCCTCCGAGAAACGTCGCTATCCTCATATTTGATGAGGTGGAGGTCCTCGATTTTTGTGGTCCCTTCGAGGTTTTTTCGGTTGCGGGAAGAGGTGACGATTTTAATCCCTTTACCGTTTATACCGTTGCAGAAAAGTCCCAACCGATAATGGCCAGGAATTACCTCAGTGTTAATCCGGCATATACCATTTTGGATTGTCCTCAGCCCGATGTTCTGGTGGTTCCAGGCGGGTATGGTACCCGTAGGGAAATGTACAATACAACCCTGATCGATTGGATCAAAGGCAGTTCGCGGGAAGTGGAGCTGGTGCTGTCTGTTTGTACAGGGGCCCTCCTGTTGGCGAAAGCTGGTTTACTTGAAGGCCTGGCAGCAACAACTCACCATGGTGCAATAGAGCTTCTAAAAGAGGTAGCTCCTAATACAGTGATTGAGGAGGATAAGCGCATCATAGATAACAGCAGGATCATCGTGTCCGCCGGGATATCTGCGGGGATTGATATGTCGCTGTACGTTATCTCTAAGCTGTTGGGGGAAGAACAGGCTCTGAAGACCGCTCAATATATGGAAGATAATTGGAAACCCGAAGTATGAACGTTGAGGATGCCTGCACCTGCTGAAAGCAGATAGTGATATAATGGATTCAACATTTCACAAGAGAGCCCTTTCCCTGTCGTACTTCACAGTAGGATATAATATCTCAGAGGGGGTAGTATCAATCTTGGCTGGGTTATTAGCCGGTAGCATCGCCTTAGTTGGATTCGGTCTGGACAGTTTTGTCGAGTCGCTCTCGGGAAGCGTGATGATTTGGAGACTGAGAAAACACGGGAAAATATCAGAAGAGGAAGAGGAAAAGGTTGAGAGAAAAGCGGTAAAACTCATTGCTTATAGCTTCTTTATCCTCGGTGCTTACGTTTTGTATGAATCCATCGAGAAATTGTACATCCATGAAATTCCGGATCCAAGCCTCCTGGGGATAATCATCGCCCTTATCTCTATTATCGTGATGCCAATTCTTTTTTACCTGAAATTTCAAACCGGGAAATCAATGGGGAGTAAGAGTCTAATCGCAGACTCCAAGGAAACCCTTGCGTGTGTATTTTTGTCCGGCGCTCTCTTGGTTGGATTGGGACTTAACTATCTCTATGGGTTCTGGCGAGCAGACCCCATCGTTGGCCTGGTTATAGTGGTCTATTTGGCAAAAGAGGGTTACGCTACCCTAAGGGAAGGAGAAGTTTGAATGCTAAATTTCTTCATACCTTTATCCTAATAATTCCTTGTCCAAAAAGGAATTCTTATCACTTTACTCTGGACAAACCCAGAGCATGACTGCGTTTTGCAAGTTTTTCCGAGTCGGTTGAAGGATGCTTGAGGAATCCTGCTTGACATCTGAAAGGAGAGAACATGCCAAGGGAAGTCATTCAGCCCAAAGATATTTGGGATCCTCGCGGCCGATTTGCACAGGTTGTGAAGATCGGAAATCAGATTTATGTTGCCGGCCAGACGTCGGTGGGTGCCAACGGGAATGTGGTGGGGAAGGGCGACATCGATGCCCAAGTCCGGCAGGTGTTCCAGAACATTCAAAAATGCCTGGAAGCCGCCGGTGCGACTTTCGATCACGTGGTGAAGTTGAATGTCTATTCAACGAACCTCGACGCCCACATTGAGTTCATCTCAAAGGTCAGGAAAGAGTATTTCCCCAAGGAACCCGTCGCCAGCACGACCGTGCAGGTTGGGCGCCTGGTTCATCCGGACTGGCTTGTTGAGATCGAGGCCATTGCTGTTCTGGACTGAAAAGGGGACAGGCTACTTTTGCTCTTTTGTTTTAAGAAACAAAGCGCTTGGCCTGTTCAACAGCCTCGTATGCATCTTTACCCCTGAAATCGGCTCCAATCTCCTTGGCGAAATCGTCCGTTGTAGGTGGTCCACCGATCATTACCTTGACCCCCCCATAGAGACCAGCTTTTCGAAGGGCATCCATCGCGTTCTCCATGGAGATCATGGTGGTAGTAAGAAGGCATGACATGGCCAGGATCTGAGTTTTTTCAATCTCAAGAGCTTTAACAAATTTTTCAGGCGCCACATCGAAGCCAAGGTCAATAACGTGGAATCCCGTACCCTTGAGCATCATGGCTACGATGTTCTTCCCAATATCGTGAAGATCCCCACTCACAGTCCCTATGACAACCTTTCCCCTCGGCTTATAGTCCATCTTTACCAATAGTGGGTTCAGGATGTCCAGGCCCTTCTGCGATGCCCTTGCGGCAACGAGCATTTCGGGGATGTAGCATTCCCCTGCGGAGAACTGTTTCCCGACAATATCCAAAGCTACGACGATGCCTTTTTCAATAATCTCGACCGGAGATTTTCCTTCATCGAGAAGTGCCTTTGCCAGATCCTGGGTCTCCGTGTAATTTCCCTGCTGAATCATTCTCACTAACTCTTCATATCCTGGCATTCTCTCCCTCCTGTTTCAAAGGGTAAGTTGTAAGGCTAATACTTGGGTCCCCGGGCTTCCACCGTGGTGATTTTCCCATCCACTCCGTCCTTTCCGCCCTCATTTCCGTCGCCGAACCTGAACTACATCTTCGATGATTCCAATAAATCCCGGATGGAAGGAATTCAATCCAATTATCACATTTCCTGCGAGTCAACAAGGGAGAAAATCGTGGGAATAGGGAAGTACCCGGAAACGGCCTTAGGATGTGTCTCCTCTGCATTTCTTGATTTCTCACTGAGTATGCGTTAATTTTGATGGAAAATCCAGAAGCCTGGCATTAGAAAGGTAGGGGAGAGTCTGACGGAGCCTCTCGGCTACCATAGGAGCGACGGAAGAGTTGGTGCCTGGAACCATATCCTGATACTTTCCACTGTCGTCTGTGCCATTGAGGTTGCCAATCGAATTAAGTGGAGAATCCCATCAGTTATCACTGGGGTTCACTCATTTGGCTGCGCGATGCTTGGAGCCGGTCTTAAGCAGTTTAGAAGGGCCCTGTTTGGATTTACGAACAATCCCAATGTGGGTGCTGTACTGGTCGACAGGGTTGGGGATACCGGTTGGGTGCCCCATTGCCCCCGTGATCAAAATCACGGGAAATCAGGAGACGGCTCGAAAGATGAATACCCATATCGATATCAACGCCGGGGTGATCTTGAATGGCCGAGATACCATTGAAGGAGTAAGGGAGAAGATTCTTCGTCTGCTTTTGGAGGTTGCAAGCGGAAAAAGAACGAAGGCCGAGAGGTTGGGCCATTACAAACTTGGAATCAATCGTATCGGGGTGACGCTTTGAGAGGAATCCTTCGGAGAGGGCGCTGGAAAACTCCGGAATCTAATGGTGCACGGAGATTGCCTATTGCAACGAGGCTATGTCCTAGTATATATTTTTCATCTGAAAGGGGGATGGAGAATTGCCAAAGGTCTACATATTGAGAGAGGCCTGTAAAGGCGTCGTCGATTGTGACATTTGCAGATTCGTTTGCCCCAAGGACGTCTTAGGTAAGTCCGATATGTTAAATCGCAAGGGGTATTTCCCCCCAGAGGTGGTTGACGAGGATGCTTGCACTCAGTGCGGGAACTGCATGGTTTACTGCCCAGATATGGCTATTGTCGTTGAGATGCGTAAGGCGAAGAAAGCCGCTCGGTGAAAAAGGTTTATCGATACCATGGAAAATAGAAGGGTACGCACGGGAAAACACTTCATGATGGGGAACGTGGCGTGTGCCGAGGGAGCCGTGGCTGCCGGGTGCGAATTTGCAGCGGGGTATCCCATCACTCCTGCTTCCGAAATCGGCCATACCCTGGCGAAACGTTTGCTGGAAGTAGGGGGGTATTTCTTCCAGACCGAGGATGAGATCAGCGCTATCTGTGCGGGAATTGGAGCATCCTGGACAGGGAAGAAGGTTTTCGTTCCCACCTCGGGGCCCGGGATCAGCCTGATGCTTGAGAACATCGGATTTGCTGTTGGAATTGAGACACCCGTTGTCCTAGTCAATATCCAGCGGGGGGGACCCACCACGGGAGCCCCGTCCATGGGACTCCAAGGAGATATGGTTCAGCCTCGCCGTGGTTCCCATGGAGACTACGAGATCATTGCCCTATGTCCTTCCAGCCCCCAAGAGATGTTCGATCATACGGTTCGAGCCTTTAATCTTGCTGAGAGATACCGCGCCCCAGTATTCGTCATGGCGGACGCTTTTATCGGTCATATGAGAGAGGAGGTTACGATTCCTGAGCCCGACGAACTGGATCTCACCTACCGAAGAATACTGGAAAAGGGAACGGATCCGAGCACGGTCAAGGTGTTTCTCGATGAGGAGGTAGCTCCGATGCCTATATTCGGCATGGGATTCAAAACCCATGTGACCAGCTCCTGTCATGACGAATACGGAAACAGAAATCTTATTGACCCCACGGCACTGGACAATTTTATCCAGCGGTTAAGGAATAAAATCCTCAAACACCGGGATGAGATCGTTCAAGTGGAGTGCGATTACGATAATTGTGAGCTGGCATTGGTGGCATACGGCGCTGTCGCCCGTTGTGCGAAGGAGGCCGTTCGGGTAGCCCGGTCGAAGGGATTAAATGTGGGATACTTTAGGGTTATTACCGCATGGCCGTTCCCCGACAGAGAAGTCCAGGATCTCTCTCACAAGGTTAAGAAAATTCTCGTGTTGGAGAACAATTCAGGTCAGTATTACCCCTATGTGAAAGCTGAAGCGGCGGGGAGGGCTGAAGTAGAATTTCTGCCTCCTCAGATTCTGGGACAGGTTCATGGTTTGGACTATGTGGTCCAAAAGATTGAGGAGATGCTCCGATGAGCTCCGTCGAACACCCTCTGAGGAAATACCTTCGTCCCTCCGTGGAGGCGACAACATTCTGTCCGGGTTGTGGCGACGGGACTGTTTTAACGTCTATCTTGCAAGCCATCGATGAGTTAGGTATGACGATGGACGATTTCGTCTTCGTCTCCGGCATCGGTTGTGCGGCGTGGATTATCAGTCCCAATTTCAACGCCGATGTGCTCCATACAACCCATGGTCGGCCCATTGCCTTTGCCACGGGCATTAAGTTGAACCTGCCTGAAAAGAAGGTCATGGTGGTTAGCGGTGATGGGGACCTGACGGCCATCGGGGGCAATCACCTCATTCACGCTGCCCGGAGGAATATCGAGATGGTGGTCATCTGCGCCAACAACGGGATCTACGGAATGACGGGTGGGCAGGTTGCCCCGACAACACCGAGGGAGGCCCGGACGATCACAACGCCTTATGGAAGTCTGGAAAACACCTTTGATATTTCCCGTATGGTTCAGGCATCCGGTGCATCCTTCGTCGCCCGGTGGACTACCTATCAGCCTCGTCAATTGACGAAAAGCATTAAGAAGGCCATTCAGAAGAAGGGATTTGCCTTTATTGAGGTGATCTCCCAGTGCCCGGTCCAATTCGGGGCCAAGACGGGTGCTGGTAGCGCGGTAGAGATGCTGGAGATGTACCGGAAAAGCTCCATCTCGGTCAAGAAGGCGGTTGAGATGAGCCCCCAGGAGATTGAAGATAAGATCGTTACGGGGGAGTTTATCGATACGGCGAAACCGGAATTGTGCGAGGAGATAGCCCGGTTGAAGGAGAGGATAAGGGGGGAAGGATGAGAACGGATTTAATTATTGCTGGAGTGGGGGGGCAGGGGAGTCTCATGGCGGGTACGCTTCTGGGCACGGCTGCTGTGGTCTTCGATAACAAGAAGGCTCTACAGACTCAGTCCTACAGCTCGGAGTTACGGGGGGGAGCGGCTGTCACCTGGGTGATCGTTTCCGATGAGGAGATTACGTATCCTCGGGTGGTACATCCCGATATACTCATAGCTCAAGCCCCGCAGGCAATAGTTCGGTATCTCTCTCAGTTAAAACCCGGGGGAATTTTGATCGTGGATTCAGACATGATTAAGGATCCTCCCCGGAACGGATATGAACTCATCCAGGTTCCAGCCACGAGCATTGCCAGTAAGGAGATAGGCAACAGCATTGTGACCAATCTAGTAGTCTTGGGAGCTCTTATCGGGGCGACTCAAGTCGTGTCTCCCGATGCGGTGGAAAAGGCAATCCATATTTCCGTACCCAAGTCCAAAGTAGACATGAACATCAAGGCATTTCACCGAGGACTGGAACATGCCCCAAAGTAGGAGGAAACGATGGCCATAAAGACGAAGCAGGAATACATCGAGAGCCTCAAGCAGCTCAAACCCACTGTCTACATGTTCGGTGAAAAGATCGAGAATCCGGTGGACAATCCCAGGATATTTGCTGGCATTAACACGACAGGGGCGACTTATGAGTTGGCGGAGATGGAAGACTACAGGGACATGATCACAGCGATATCGCCCTTTACGGGAGAGTTGGTAAATCGGTTTACCTTGCCCGCCCAATCCATCGAGGATCTGGTGATGCGGGTAAAGCTCAACCGGATTCTCGGGGGTTATACGGGAACCTGTTTCCAACGATGCACAGGTTTGGATTGCCTTGGGGCTTTGTCTATAGTGACGCATAATATTGACCGTAAATATGAAACCCACTACTACGATCGATTCATCGACTTTTTGAAATACATGCAGACAAACGACCTGACGGGAAATGCCGGTGTTACCGACATGAAGGGGGATAGGAGTCTGAGCCCCCACGAACAGGAAGACAAGGACCTCTATCTGCGAGTGGTGGATAAGAATAAAGAGGGCATCATTGTTCGGGGGGCCAAGGCCCATCAGACGGGGTCGCTGAGCTCCCATGAGATCATTGTGTTACCCACCCGGGCCCTCCGTGAAGGGAATGAGGATTATGCGTTGGCCTTTGCGATTCCCGCGGATACCAAGGGGCTCATTCACATCGTGGGGAGGAGTTCCCTGGATACCCGGGAGTTGGAAGGCGTGGATTGCGGTAATATTCGCTACAGCAAGTACTGTCCAACCCTCATATTCAATGATGTTTTCGTGCCCCGGGAAAGAGTCTTTATGTGTGGGGAGGTGGAATTTGCCGGCGAGGCCGTTGGCCGCTTCTCCGCATATCATCGCCAATCCCATGGTGGATGCAAGGCCGGCAAGATCGATGCCATGACCGGTGCGGCCCAGATCATGGCGGAATACAATGGGACGAACAAGGTCGGCCACATCAGGGAGAAGATCGTTGATATGATTCACCGTGCGGAAACCCTTTACGGTTGCAGCCTTGCGGCATCCTATGAGGGGAAGAAAGAGCCCTCCGGAACGTACTTTATCGATCCGGTCCTTGCCAATGCGTCCAAGATCCACGAGGGCAAGGAGATGGCCGAGGCGGGTAGGCTTCTGGTGGATGTGGCTGGTGGATATGTGGCTAACCTGCCTTCTGATAAGGATTTGAAGAATCCCGAGATCGGGCCCCTCATCCAGAAGTATTTCAAAGGGGTAGCCGATGTGCCCACCATGAACCGCATCAAGATGTTTCGGCTCGTCGAGAAGATGGTCCTCGAGAGCGCGGACACCATCTCCGACATTCATGGGGGTGGATCCGCGGCGGCGCACCGACTAACCATCTACAGGGAATCCGACATCAATTATAAAAAGCGGTGTGCCAAAAGGCTTGCGGGAATCGAGGAATAGCCAAGTCGACCTGCGCACGGGAATTTCCTCAAGGAAGGCTATGATCCCGAGTTACCCTGAGAGTTAGGGGACTGGGATTGATGTTCTCGGGGGGGAGAAAGGTGACGAGGCTTACCATTGCACCGGGGAAATTGAGGGAATTTGGGCTCAGAGTTCTAAGCCAGCTCGATGTTCCGCGGGATAAGGCCCAGATCTGTGTTGATGCTTTTCTCTTTGGGAGCCTCCGGGGTATCGATTCCCATGGCCTCTTTCCCCTTCTTCCGAGAATGGCCAGGGAAATTAGGGCAGGAATCATTGATCCGGGCGCCAATATTAGGATCGTTAAACGACAAGCCTCAACTATGCTGATCGATGGATGCAGAGGACTGGGTCCTGTAACGGCTTTCCAGAGTATGGAAGAGGCCATAAAACTCTGCCGCCAAAACGGGATGGGAGGAGTGTCCACCTATGATTGTAACCATTTCGGCGCGGCCTCGTTTTACGGATGCAAGGCAGTCAAGGAGGACCTCATAGGGATTACTTTCTGTAATGCAACTCCGAGGGTTACGCCCTACGGGGGACGTCAGGGCATCCATGGAACCAATCCAATGAGTTTTGCCGTTCCCGCCGGGAAATACCCGCCAGTGGTGGTCGATATGGCTACCAGCGCTTCGTCGGTAGGGAAGATCAGCCAGGCCATGAAAAAGGGCGAGAGGATCCCTGACGGATGGGCTCTCGACGAAAAGGGGAATCCAACTAATGATCCGAAGGAGGCTTTGCGGGGGTTTTTGCTCCCCATGGCTGATCACAAGGGGTATGGGCTGGGTTTGATCGTCGACATTCTAACCGGGGCTCTCGCGGGCTCTTTTTGCGGAAAAGAAGTTCCTCCCCTGGAAGATCTGACTACGCCTTACGGAGCTTCATTTTTCATGATGGTTCTGGATCCGGATTGTTTTGCGGGAAGAGATATTTTTGCGGAGAAAGTCGATCGGCTCATTGAGGATTGTATCACGTGTCCACCCATGAGTGGGTTTGAACGGGTCTACTTTCCTGGTGAAATGGAGGCTATGGAGGAAACAAAACGGGCCAAAACGGGAATTCCGGTCCTTGATACGGATCTGGGCACTTTTTTCCAAAGTCTGCGGGACCATAAGCTCGAAGTCGAGGAAAAATTCCTCGCTTGAGGCTTGGAATCATCTCTCCCATCAACGGGGAATACCTGTCCATTACAGCCCCTGAAGGGCTGGTCTTCTGTTTCCGTTCGGCTGAGCCCTTCGGTCTGCCCCTGCCCATGAGCCCTCGGCGTGAGCGATCCGACATGAGCTCTTCGACATGTCTCGGTCGAACGCTCCATTCGGCCCGAACTCATGGCCGAGGGCGGGCCGAATGGAGCTCAGGGGCGAAGACTCACGACGAAGCCCGCTTCCCATCGTCCAGTACATGAGACTCAAGGAAAACGGTTTTCCCAGAGGTTCAGAAAACCTTCGACCCAATATCATTGACATCATCCTGAAACAGGAGTAAGAGTGATTGACACGGTCGATAATTTCTTTTCTAAGCGGGGAGGATAGTGATGGGAAACCTCAAAGAAAGAGCTGAAGCCATATTAAGGGAATTCAAGGGAGATACCTACGCCTTTGGTGGCGGTGTCCTGGACGAGGCAGCGGGGAACCTCACCGCGCAAATGGGCAAGAAGGCTATGGTGGTTGGTCCCATCCAATTCGAGTGGTTTCAACCTATCAAGGAGAGGATCTTAAAATCGCTGGATAAAGCCGGTGTTGAGGTGGTGGACGTGGCCCGCTCAGCCGCCCCCAACGCTCCATTCATGGACGTATATCGAATCCACAGCCACATCATGCACAAACACCCGGAGGTATTGGTGGTGGCCGATGGCGGTTCCGGCATCGATGCGGGGAAGGCCGCTGCTACCCTTGCAACGCTCGGTGACGTCCAACCCGAAATCGATCCCTTCTTCGGAGTGGGGCAGGTGACAAAGGTATGTCAGGAGACTGGACGGGCTATTATGCCGGTGGTGGCCATTATGCTGGCCGCCAGTTCAGGAGCCCACCTGACCAAGTATTCTAACATCACAGACCCGGTTATAGGTCAGAAGAAGCTCATCGTGGACGAGGCCATAGTCCCCCCGCGTTGCATCTTCGATTACGACCTCACTGTCACACAACCCATGGGCCTGACTCTGGACGGTGGGCTGGATGGAATAGCCCACTGTCTGGAGGTGTACTTCGGTTCCGCTGGCGATGTGCGTGCCAGGACCCAGGAGGTAGCGGAACTGGCCCTGGAGCTGATCATCAAGGGCCTGACGGCCGTTGTGAAGAATCCTAAGGACACTGAGGCAAGGACCATGTTGGGGCTGGGCACCGACTTGGGCGGATACGCCATAATGATCGGGGGCACCTCAGGGGCCCATCTAACCAGTTTCTCCCTGGTAGACGTTCTCAGCCACGGCCGGGCTTGCGCCTTGATGAACCCATACTACACCGTGTTCTTCGCCCCCGCCGTTGAGGAACAATTGAGAGTCTTGGGCAGGATATACAAGGAGTACGGATACATCGAAGAAGATGTGGAAAAAATGTCAGGCCGCGACCTGGGCCTTGCGGTAGCCCGCGGTATGGTAAAATTCAGCGAATTTCTGAGTTTTCCGACATGCCTCCGGGATGTACAGGGCGTGACCCAGGACCACATTGAACGCTGCCTGAACGCGGCCAAGGACCCCCAGTTAGATATGAAACTCAGGAATATGCCTGTTCCACTCAATGCCGACCTCGTGGAGGAATACATGAGGCCCATTCTGGAGGCGGCTTGGGATGGCAACTTCGACAAGATCAAGAACATGGAATGACAGTGCTGCAGTGCTGCGGCAAATTGGTGCTGCGGTGCTGCAGTGTTGCGGTAAGGGCAGGGCATATTCTATATATACTGCGTTAAATAGTTGCGCATAATTCAAACAAGTATTAAATCCTAAATCGACTCGGCCGAGCCTTCGACCCGAGCTCAGGCCGAGGGGCTCGCCGCGGGCCGAAGCACTAAATACTAAACAATATCTAAATCTAAATATCTAAATCCCAAAGGTTTTGGTTATTTGATCATTAGTGCTTTGTATTTGTCTAGGGTTTAGAAATTAGGATTTCGAATTTTTATGTATTCCCTACTTTACGCAAATATTTACTTAGAATCAGACTAGGAAAAGGAGGTAAGGTAAACCCATGGGAAAAGAAATCGAAGGGATCATACCGGCGGTCGTAACACCTTTTGATAAGAACGAAGATGTGGACGAAGGGGGTTTCAGGAAAATCATCAATTATTTAATTGATAGCGGTGTCCATGGCCTGTTTCCTGTCGGGAGCCAGGGGGAATTCTTCTCCCTAACGAATGAGGAGAAGAAACGACTGATCGACATTGCTGTGGAAGAGACTCGGGGTCGAGTTTTTGTCATGCCCAATACAGGCGCCATCACCACAAGGGAATC
>JAUWDQ010000042.1 GCA_030608745.1 Pseudomonadota bacterium
AACCATACTTCCCCTGATGATGCTCATTTTTGACCCATTTGGCGAAACTTATCAAATAGTGACAGCAGGTATAGGTGTTTTTTTCTTGGTATTAATCAATACAATGACGGGTGTTAGGGATATCGATCCTATCTTCTTGGAGGCAGGGAGGAACTATGGGGCAAATCGCCTGCAGTTATTTCGTCATGTTATTATTCCGGGTGCATTACCGTTCATTTTTGCAGGATTGCGCCTGGGCCTGGGCGTAGGACTTGTCCTGGTGATTGCCATTGAGTTTTTGAGGGGCGGAAAAGGCGTGGGGTACATCACGTGGTATTTCTGGGAGATTATGGTCGTGGAAAATATGTATGGGGGATTGATAACAATCATGGTTCTGGGGATTTTGACCACGTTTGGTTTGCAAAGACTGGAGCGATGGGTGATACCCTGGCAACGTGAAGAACAAGCGTTACCAGAAAGCCTGGAGGGTTAGTGCGGGCCATTAAAAAAACGGAAAAACCACTTTGGGGAGAGAAATATAAATTGTCGGCCTAGATTTTTACGTATTTTTTAATGAGGGTTTTTCTATGAAGCGGATTGCAGAAGATTCGAGGGAAACAAAGGTCTTGGGAGATTATGATGTTCTTGTTATAGGCGGTGGGCCAGCGGGTATATCGGCTTCGGTCGCGGCTGCTCGATCGGGTGCACGCACTCTCTTAGTGGAAAGATACGGTTTTCTGGGAGGTTTGGCCACTGCCGGCATGGTGGGAGCTTTTTGCGGTTTTTTTACTGCCGGCCCCAGAGAGAAAACTATCGTTGGAGGAATTGCCCGGCAGCTATTAGATCGATTGAAAGCTAGACGAGGATTAGCGGAAAAAGGAGCCATTGGAGCGGGATCAGGAGTTGCTACTTACCAGTACAATCCAGAGGTACTAAAATATGTTGCCGAGGAAGCGGTTATACAAGCAGGCGTTGAAATACTTTTTCATACTATAGTAGTTGATGTGATTTGGAAAAGGAAAGGTACACTTCTGGGGGTAGTGATCGAAAATAAGTCGGGGCGATCTTGCCTTTTGGGAAAGACCATTATAGATACAACGGGGGATGGTGATGTAGCATGGAAAGCGGGCGCACCGCATGAGATCGGGGATGGAAAGGGGTCGGGCCAGATGATGACCACCATTTTTCGTTTGATAAATGTAGACCTCGATAAAGCCCGAGAGCTCGATCATCAAGCTCTCCATGAGAAGATAGAGCAAGTACTCCGTAAAAAGGAATTCACGTTTTCAAGACTAGACGGGGTTATTTTCCCTGGTATTCCCTTTGGAATGATACATCTCAATATCACTGGTATCCCCGGTCTGAATGGAACCGATGCACAACAGTTAACACGGGCAGAAATCGAGGGGAGACGGCAAGTATTCGAATATTTGAGTTTCCTAAAAAAATACCAACCAGGCTTCGAGCAAGCTGAAGTTTGTTCGATTGCTACCCAAGTAGGGGTTCGAGAAACGAGGAGAATTTTCGGCGAATATATCCTAAAGGAAGATGAAATATTGAGTGGCCGAAAGTTTGAAGATGGCATTGCGTTGGGTGCTTGGCCAGTGGAGTTTCATGACCCCAAGAAGGGCAAAATTAATTGGAAATACTTGGAAAAAGAGGATGACTACTACAGTATTCCAATGCGTTGTCTCATTCCCAAAAACGTTAATAACTTGTTAGTTGCCGGGCGATGTATCTCAACTACTCATATGGCCCATGCTTCCACTCGGGTTATTGGGCCAGCCTTTGCCATGGGGGAGGCTGCGGGTATTTTGGCTGCGCGATCCGCGGCTTCAAAGGTCGACCCGCGAAGGGTTGCATCGGAAACGGTTCGCAAAGAACTAAAAGAGCATGGTGCGATTTTGGAATTATGACTGGAGTTTCCTGATGTTTATGGGGGTATTTTTGAACGTGCTGATTATATAGGAACTCAAGGGGTTTTCCCAAGTGGAATATTGGAATAATGGAATACTGGAATGATGGGGTAAGAAGAAGAAAAACAAAAAATCTGTTATTTCCGATTTTGATACCCACTATTCCAACAATCTATCATTCCAATTCTCCGAGAGATTACGCTCATGGAGAACGGTGTTCTCCAGAAACCCTGAAAATTGGTTTACTTATGTCGAGGGTTTTTCCCCTTTTGTTCAAGAAACCTAAGATCTCCTCCTTTCCGCGCATCTGACGCAAAGACGTGAACATTCACATGTCCGATTCGAGGATGGAGGCGAGGCGAAAATTATGGTATCACATGACAACGAAGGAAGGATGTAATGGGGCCTTTTGAGTATTTCGAACCTGAAACGGTGGAAATAACACTATCCTTGCTGAGGAAATATTCAGATACGGCTAAGGTTTGCGCTGGAGGCACGGACTTAGTCGTTCGGATGAGGAAACGCGCGCTGAATCCCCAATTCCTTATATGCATTGCGGGAATAAGGGAACTTGATTACCTTGGCTTCGAGGATGAAAGGGGGCTCAGGATCGGTTGCCTGACAACCATTCGGACTATTGAACGGTCCCCTGAGCTCAAGGAGCGGTATCCAATGCTTTCGGAAGTGGCTACACGATTTGGCTCTATTGCTATCCGGAATGTGGCAACCATTGGGGGCAACCTTTGCAATGCATTGCCTTCGGCGGATATGGCCCCCATGCTTATCGCCCTGTCGGCGAAAGCGAAACTGGTTAGTATTGATGGTGAGAGAATAGTCCCCCTCCAGGATTTCTTCACCGGCCCTGGCAAGACAGTCCTTCGAGCGGATGAATTATTGGTTGAGGTCCAGGTACCTACTCCGCCCCCTCATACATCCGGCGTATATCAGAAATATACAACGAGGGGCGGGGAGGAGCTCGCCGTGGTCGGGGTAGCCGCAGTGGTCACACGTGGTTCGAGAAATGAAAGCTGTACCGATGTTAGGATCGTGCTCGGCACGGTAGTGCCTGCTCCGATGAGAGCTGAGAAGGCTGAGGCAATACTGAAGGGAAAGATAGTTGACGATGAAATAGTCGAGAAAGCTAGTGACATCGCAGCTGACGAATCACGGCCGCGGGATAGCATTCGAGGTTCCGCCGATTATCGAAGGGAGATGGTGAGGGTTCTTACGAGAGATGCTTTGAGGCAGGCGTTTGAGCGGACTCAATCGGCTCGTTAGTCCCGAAGGATGGAGGTGAAATCGTGCCCTGCGAAGAAGTGACTTACATGAAACAGAGGTTGGAATTGAAGGTGAATGGCCAAACGTATGAAGTTCTCGTCGATCCGTGGCAGTCATTGGCAGATGTGTTGCGAGAAGAACTCGGTTTCACGGGGGTGAAGGTATCGTGTAATTCCGGTAACTGCGGTTCATGCACCGTCCTCCTGGACGGCAAGGCGGTGAAGAGCTGTATCATGTTTGCCCCTCTGGCAAAGGGAAAGGAAATCCTTACCATAGAGGGCCTTGCAACCGAGTCAGGTCTCCATCCCCTTCAGGAAGCCTTTATAGAGCACTTTGCCGTCCAGTGTGGCTACTGTACGCCCGGAATGATACTTATGGCCAAGGCGCTGCTGGATGAAAATCTCGATGCCACCGAAGATGAAATACGAGAGGGCCTGGTTGGGAACCTGTGCCGATGCACGGGGTATGTGAAGATAGTGGAGGCAATCATGGCGGCAAAGGAGAAGATGAAGGTAACCTCCTCGCATTAGATGGTGTGATGCGCTTTCACTGATGATGGCTTAAGGAATTCATGATAAATCGTTCAAAGGCTCTTTGGAAGCGAATCGAAGCACTAAGGTGAGGGATCTAAGCGATGGCAGGACATTCGGTCGTAGGGAAAAGCATTATCAGGCTCGATGCTCTGGATAAGGTTACCGGTAAGGCGAAGTACTGCGAGGATTTAAAGCTTCCCGGGATGTTGTACGGAAAGGTCCTGAGAAGTCCTTACCCCCATGCTCACATCACGAGCATCGATACCTCGAGAGCCGAAAATATCTCGGGAGTCAGGGCTGTGATAACGGGAAGGGACGTGCCGGAAAAGAGATATGGGCCATCTGTGTTCGATCAACACACCCTTGCCCGCAGGGTCGTCCGTTACGTTGGGGATCCGGTTGCCGCCGTAGCAGCGGATAGCGTCGAGGTCGCGGAGAGAGCGTTGGGCTTGCTAAAGGTGGAATACGAGAAACTACCCGCCATCTTTGATATTGAGGAGGCATGGGAGAAGAATCCACCCGTCATCGTTCACAGGGATCTTCCGAAGTATGAACTGGGGAAATTCCCGCCTCTGCGCTTGGTTCCCGATAGACCAAACGTTTGTCATCTCCGCATGCTCCGTCACGGAGATGTAGAGAGGGGCTTCAAGGAAGCCGACCTCATCGTGGAGAACAAGTTCACCACAACAAGGATACAGCACTGCCCCTTTGAGCCCCACGGATCCATTGCCCAGGCCGAATCCGACGGAAGTCTGACGATTTGGGCAGGGCGACAGAGTATATTCCTGGCCAGGCAGTACCTCTGCAAACTCTTCGACTTACTCCCGTCCCAGGTTCGCGTGATTGCGTCCCATTACATAGGTGGGGGGTTCGGTTCCAAGGTGACCCTCTATACTGAACCAATAGGCGTCATGTTGTCGATGAAAACAGGGAGACCCGTGAAACTCACCTTTTCCCGGGAGGAGATGTTTTCCTCCGGTGGTACGAGAATTCCCTTCGTTATCCGCATAAGGGACGGGGTGAAGAAGGACGGGACTCTCGTAGCTCGGGATATGGAGATGTTGCTCGGTATGGGAGCGTATGCTGGTTCCGGGCCGCTGATAACGAGAAATTGTATCTACGGTGCGGTGGCAACGTATCGTATCCCCAACGCGAAGATAGATGCCTATGCAGTCTATACCAATGAGCCCCCCGTAACCTCCTTCCGAGGATTCGGTAGTTCCCAAGTTCTCTGGGCAATCGAGTCTCAAATGGATGTCATAGCCGAGGAACTGGGTTTGGATGCCGTGGAGCTGAGGCGAAAAAACCTGCTGGAAGAGGGGGATACGAATATTACGGGGGAGATCGTCCACAGCATAGGAATCAGGGAATGCCTCGATAAGGTGGCGGAATCCCTGGAGGGGAGTCCGAAATCGAAGATGGAGGGTGGCCCCTGGAGGCGGGGGAAGGGGTTGGCACTGGGTAATAAGTACAGCATGGCACCCACCGCCGCCGTGGCTATTGTTAAGGTGAAGGGGGATGGGACCATTGAAGTGCACGAAAGTGCCGATGAGATAGGACAGGGTTGTCATACCGTTCTCGCCCAGATCGCCGCTGAGGAATTCGGGGTTTCCGTGGATGAAGTCAAGATGGTTTGGGGGGATACCGCCTTTACCCCTTACTTCTCTCGGGGGTCCACTTCCCAGAGGACCACCTTCAACGTGGGCAATGCGATACGGTTGGCGTGTCAAGACGCCAAGCGACAGATTTTTGAGATTGCCGCGGAGAAAGTCCATGCACAGATCCAGGATATGGATATCAAGGATGGAGCGATCTATGTCAGGTCAGATCCTTCACAGCGTATCAGTGTTACGGAGCTTTTCACCTCTGAGAGGGCCCTTTCGCCCGGTGAATTTGGGGATTACGTGGAGCCATCCGCTGAGATACTGGGTAAGGGGGTGTGGGTAACGCGGCCTGCTCCGTCCGACCCTGAGACGGCCCAAATCCCGGAAAACGTTGCTCGGATGGGAGGGAGGCTGGCTGGCTTCTTTGGTTATGGAGTGCAGGGAGTTGAAGTATTGGTCAATATTGAAACCGGAGAGGTTAAGGTAGAGAAAGTCGTCGCCGCCTCCGATGTGGGTTACCCGTTGAATCCGAAGATGTGTGAGCAGCAGATAGAGGGCGGAGTAGCCATGGGCATAGGCAGTGCCCTGTGGGAAGAGGTTGCACTGGATAAGGGGAAGGTCGTCAATCCCAATTTCGGTAATTACAAGATCGTTACGTCGATAAACATGCCCAAAATCGAGAATGTCAAGGTCTTCCTGGTATCCGCTCCCCATAAGGAGGGTCCTTACGGGGCCAAGGGGACAGGGGAAACGCAGATGACCCCGACTGCACCAGCAGTTGCCAATGCCATATATAATGCCGTGGGCGTGAGGATAAAAGATTTACCCATCACAAGGGAGAGGGTTTTCAGGGTGCTAAGGGAGAAGGCAGGGGGATAACGCCTGGTCATTTGAGAGGAAGGGAGCATTTTCCCTCGATAAGGAAATGCCGGGTGTATGGAAAAACCTGGGATATATTATTGTACCTTGTGAATGGGCAACTTACCGAATTCCTGGACAAACTCTCGAATATAATCGACCCATCGTCTAATAATTTCCTCCCCCTTTTCCCGTGTTGCATTGAGGGGGTTTCCCATGACGCCCGAATCGGTCAGTTCGCTTGAGGTGCGGAACACCTCTAGATGATGTTTCCCCTTATTTTTGCCCATGGGCACTTGCGGGACTGTGTTTATTGATTCACTATGCCTTTACCGAGGAACGAGCAAACGGGACAGAACTTCATGAAATGGGTTGTTTCCGTACTTTCATAAGGAGGTGAAAGGGTATGACTGCTATATCAAATGAAGAGATAACATGGACTGATGGGATAGAGAAAAAGATCTATGATATTTCGGTTTCCCTATCTTCGGAAACCCCTGTATTCCCGGGACAACCGCGCTTTGATAAACAGTTTATGCTCAGTTTGGCGAAGGGAGAGAGGGCCAATGTGTCCGGGTTTTCCTTGACTTCCCATACGGGAACCCATGTGGATTCTCCAAATCATTTTATTGAGGACAAGGATACTATTGATAAAGTTCCCTTCAACAGGGTTATGGGGCGAGCCCATGTCTTCGAGATGAATGTTGCCGAAAAAATAGATGGACCTGACATTCGATCCCTTACAATAGAGCCGAAAAGTATTGTTCTTTTTAAGACGAAAAACTCCAACTTATGGACAGAAAGGGATTTTAGGAAGGATTATGTCTACCTGACTAAAGGAGCTGGTGAAGTTTTGAGGGACAAAGATGTGGCTGCTGTGGGCTTCGATTACATCATCCCCGACGAGTTTGAAAATCAGGAGAGACCCTTCCACCATGTCCTTTTCAAGAAGGACATCATCCTCCTGGAGGGTCTCAATCTCAACCGCGTCCCTGCTGGAGACTATTTCCTCATCTGTCTCCCCCTGAAGATCAAGGATGGTGATGCTGCACCGGCACGGGCTGTTTTGGTTGAGTTGTGACGATTCCTTATTTTTTTGTTGACAAGTCGAAAGGGAACATATATATGTACAGACAACTAATCAGCTTCCTCGTCGGTTTCCATTGATCGAACAACGGCCAGGATGGCCGATGTTGGTTAGGGGTTGGCAAAATATTCAAAGTTTACGCTTCGTCGGCTGGTATCTGCCTCAATTAGATAACTCCATCAAAACCTCGCGTCGCGTATAGATACCTCGTCGAAGGGAATGAAAGATCATGAATGCCTTATTACCCGTATATTATCAGATTAAGCAAGCTATAAAGAACTGGATTATAACGAAGGAATTTGCTCCTGGTGAGAAGATCTTTTCTGAAAATGAGCTCGCAGAAAAATTTAAGGTGAGCAGGTTAACGGTTCGGCAGGCTATTTCTCAATTGGTTCAAGAAGGTTTTTTAATCAGTAAAAGGGGTGAAGGTACCTTTGTAACCAGGAATGAAAAATTAATCAATAGTTTTAACCTGGAGTTTAGTGGATTTATGGATGATCTTTTCTACCAGGTCCAAAAATCGCAGACGAAATCCGTAGAGATAGCAAGAATGATAGCACCAAAATCGGTAAGGGGAAAGCTGGAATTGGGGAATAAGGAGGAAGAAGTAGTTCAGGTGAAAAGAATTCGATTCAAAGATGATAAATCCTTCGCGTATACCATCAATTATCTCCCCCTTGAAATCGGCCTGAGGATTAATAAAGGGGAATTATACAAAAAGCCATTATTACGAATCATGGAACAGGATTTGGGCATTCAATTTGTCGAAGCATTTCAAACGATCGAGGCTTCATTTGCAGATCAAGAAGTATCGGGAAAATTAGGGATTCCCTCCGGGTCACCAATTTTATTCGTTGAACGGATTATGTATACCAAAAGGGGGAAACCGGCTGAATTGGTTCAATCATCCTATCGAGGGGATCTCTACAAGTATATCGTTCGGTTGAAGAACGTCAAACGCAAAAAAGGAGCTGTCTGGATACCCCAGTCAGGGTAAAGAAGTAAGGAAGCAGAGAAAGAATTTTGGCCCTGTAACATCCATATTATAAGCTCAAAGAACTAGATCGGAGGTGTTCGAGTTAGGCATAACTATTCAGGGGGAAATACCATGAAAGCAGGGGTTAAGTTTGGTGAGGGTGCGGGAAATTTTGGGGTTCAGGAAATTGATACCCCAACTGTTGGAGACGGGGATGTCCTGCTTCAGGTCAAGGCTTCTGGGGTCTGTGGGGCGGACGTCCTTCTCTATGAGTGGACGTATAAGGGAAGGTTTCCCGTGGAGACTCCCATTGTGCTGGGCCATGAGGGGTCGGGGATCATTACGGAAGTGGGGAAAAATGTCAAGGGGCTAAAAGTCGGAGATAGGGTTACGGTGGAGTCGATCATTGGATGCGGGAGCTGCTATCATTGCCATCAAGGCATGCCCAACCTCTGTCCGCAATGGGATCACCTCGGGATAACTTCGAACGGGACCTTTGCCGAGTACCTCAAGGTTCCAATGACGGCGGTTCATCAATTGCCTGATAACGTTTCTTTTGAGGAAGCGGCCCTTGTAGAACCCCTCTCAATCGTGGTGCATACCTTTGATCGGATTAAATTCTCCCTCGGTGATTCCGTGGCAATCATTGGGCCGGGGACGATGGGCCTGTTGCTTACCCAGGCGGTCCGTTCCTACGGGGCCTCAAAGATCATGGTTCTCGGTTTAGGGAAAGATAAGCTCCGGCTGAAAAGGGCAAAGGAATTAGGTGCCGACGTGACTATCGTAACGGATCAGGGGGATCCCGTAAAAGAAGTGCTGGACCTGACCAACGGCATCGGTGCTGATGTCGTCATCGAGGTGGGTGGAACCCCCGAATCCTTTAAGATGGCCATTAAGATGGTACGGGGGGCCGGACAGATAGCAGCCTTGGGATATTCGCACTACGGTGAGTTGGAGCCCATTACATTGGCGAGACAGGAGATTTCCATATTGGGGCTGATTGCGTTCATGCCGAGACATTTCGAACAAGCCCTCCGATGGCTTGAGTTCAAAAAGGTCAGTACCAATGCCTTGATTTCTCACCGGCTAGGGCTCGATGAAGCCGAGAAGGGCATTCATCTCATGAGGGATAAAGAAGCTACGAAGGCAGTCCTCATTCCATAATAGTTCGCGGTGCTTGAGGGGAGGAAGCGATATGGAGGACTTACTGGGGAAGATATCCATTGTTACCGGCGGTGTAATGGGGATTGGGAGGGAGATTGCCCTGAGACTTGCAAGGGATGGAAGCGATATCGCGGTCGTTGACATAGAGAAGGAAGGAGGCCAAAAAGCGGCGGACGAGGTCCGCTCGATGGGGCGTAAGTCCGTCTTCTTGGAGGTGGATGTGACCCGATGGGACCAGGTCAGGGCCATGGTGGATGGGGTTTTAAAGCATTTCAACAAGGTGGATATCCTGGTCAACAGCGCCGGGATCGTCGGCCCCATTGTCCCCCTTTGGGAGTACTCCGTGGAGGACTGGGATCGCGTCATGGCGGTCAACCTCAGGGGGACGTTTCTCTGCTGCAAGGCAGTCATCGTGCCCATGCTGGAACAGAAAAGTGGAAGAATCGTCAATGTTGCCTCCATGGCCGGGAAAGAGGGCAATCCAATGATGAACGCCTACAGTACTTCCAAGGCCGCGGTCATCGGCTTCACGAAATCCCTGGCCAGGGAAGTCGCCCAGCAGAACATCATCGTTAATTGTATCGCCCCGACGGTCATAGCAACCCGGATAGCGGATAGCTTGGGGGAGGAACAGCGGGAAATATTACTCTCCAAGATACCCATGGGGCGTTTCGGAAAGACGTCTGAAGTCGCAGCCCTGGTCAAGTTTCTCGTCTCGGAGGAATGCACCTTTTCCACCGGGCAATGCTACGACATCAGCGGCGGAAGAGCGGTGTATTAGGGGTATCCCGGATCATTTCGTTCGACCTTCCAATGGGGCGCGTATGGTCAATTCAATGGTGAAAGGTGAGGCTATATGAAAAAGGGCGGAAAGTATGAACACCTCTTTAATCCCGGAAAGATAGGTAATCTCGTAATTCCGAATCGCATCGTAATGGCCCCCATGGCTACGAATTATCCCAGCGAAACGGGTGGTATTACCGAGGCCCTGGTGGATTTCTACGAGCAAAGAGCCAAAGGGGGGACCGGATTGATCATCGCGGAGAACTGCTGCGTGGATTACCCGGCCGGCAAGGGAGGGGCTACACAACTTCGATTGGATGAGGACCGGTTTATTCCCGGGATCAGCCGCCTTACGGAAGCGGTGCACTATTGGGGAGCCAAAATCTCCATTCAGATCAATCACAGCGGGCCATCGGGAGTACCGGCGAAAACGGAGGGCCAGGGGCCAGTGGGGGCTTCAGGTATTACCTATGCGCCTCATATGGTTCCGCCCAGGATGCTCGAGCGCGATGAGATCGAAGCAATCATTGAGAAGTATGCTCAGGCCGTGCTCCGGGCGAAGAAGGCCAATTTTGACGCCATTGAGTTACATGGGGCCCATGGATACCTTATGGCTCACATCATGTCTCCCTATACCAATAAGAGAACGGATGAATATGGGGGAAATATCGAGGGGCGTCTTCGGCTGGTAATCATGGTGATTCGGAGAGTCAGGGAACTCGTAGGGGATGAATACCCTCTCATGTTCCGATTTAGCGCCGATGAGTTCATCGATGGGGGTCGAGGGGTCGAGGAATCAAAGCAAGTAGCCATGAGGTTGGCCGGCGAGGGCGTCGATGCCATTCACGTTTCCGCCGGGACACACCCGGCTATGCATCCCTCGGGAACCCTCTCCATCGAGCCCATGGCGTATGAGCAGGGCTGGAGGGTCTATCTGGCGGAGGAGATAAAGAAGGCGGTAAACCTTCCTGTTATTGCAGTCGGGGTAATTCGGGATCCGGAGCTTGCGGAGGAAATCCTGGCCCAGGGGAGGGCCGATTTTGTAGCCCTGGGTCGCGGCCTCATTGCCGATCCAGATTGGGCCAACAAAACAAGGAATGGCGAGGAAAAGAACATACGAAAGTGCATCTCATGTAATGAGGGGTGCATCAGGAGAAGGGCCTTCATGGATCTTCCCATCCGATGCAGCGTCAACGCTGAAGTAGGAAAATCGCCGCGTTTCAGGGCCTCTCCCATCACGGGAACTCCCAAGCGGGTTTTGGTTGTTGGAGGTGGCCCGGGTGGAATGGAAGCCGCGAGAGTCTCAAAAATGAGAGGGCACGACGTAACGCTGTGGGAGAAGAATGTCCTTGGAGGGCAGTTAGTCTTCGCGGGTATTCCCCATTTTAAGAAGAAACTCCACTGGTTTCTCGATTACCTAAGGCGACAGGTGAACGAGCTATCCATTTCCTATGAACTGGGAAAGGAAGCCACTGCGGCGAACATCCTCGAGTTCGGTCCCGACGAACTGATCCTTGCAACGGGGGCCGTTCCACATGTTCCTCCCATTCCCGGTATCAATGGCCCTCATGTGAAATTGCCTGAGGAGGTCCTGGTGGAGGATTATGCTGGCAATGGATCAAAGGTCGTCGTCATGGGGGGCGGCGCCAAGGGAGCGGAGGTGGGGCTCTTCCTCTCGGGGAGGGGGGAATCGGTTACCATCGTGGAGATGCTCGATGGGATAGCCCTCGATATGGATCTCATCTCCCGGAAGGACCTGCTGAGTAGATTGGAGTCGCAAGGGGTCACCCTTCTGACAAAGGCGAAAATTGTTTCCTGTGATGACCAAGGGGTTAACGTGGAGCTCAATGGGGGCAGGAAGGACTTTCTTGAAGGAGAAAAGCTGATTTTGTCTCTGGGTTATAAATCCATTAACCAGTTGGAGAATGACGTAAAGGGAAAAACTCCACGGGTAACCTGTATCGGGGATTGCCGTGAACCGAGAAAGGTAATTGAGGCGGTTTCCGAGGGTTACACAATAGCAACTCAAATTTGACGGCATCGTAAAAAGTCCATCTGCCATTCGACAGGCTCATGGCCCTGAGCAAAGCCGAAAGGCTGCGTTGCGCTTCATCCTCTGCCCTGTTAAATTGAAGGCAGCCATATCAAGAGATATGGGATATAGGAGTTGCTTGAAAACAGTAACATCAAACAAAGAAAATATTTAACAGGGTAAATCACTGCGGCGTACTTCTCTGTACGCCTCATTCCTCAGGATTTGCGCGCCTTGCATCTGGATCTTTTTTCTTTGCCGTCTGATTTCGACTTTTTACAACGACGTCGAAATTGAGGGAGAAAATCCCGACTCGTGGCACTGAGGAAGTGCCTGGAGGAAACACGATGCCTGATTTCGACATCAAATCCGCGGCAATGGGAGTGGAATACGACTCGCGGGGCCGATTCTGGAATAGCAAATGGAATTTACATGAAGAGGTATTGGCCCAATACGATCTACCTGAAAAGGTAAGTATTACCGACAGCACCATCCGTGAAGGGGAAGAAGCCCCCCACGTGGTTTACAGTATGGGGGATAAGCTGAGAATTGCCAGGCTCCTCGATGAGATGAATGTCCATGAGGTCGACTGTGGCTTTGCCTCGATAAACAAGGGCCATCTCGATTTTCTCAAAGCCTTGAACACGGAGAATCTGAGAATTAAGAAGAGCGCTATCGCGAGGATTGATTTACCCGACTTTAAGAAGGGAATCGATCGCATCGTTGAGGCACATGCGGACATCCTCCTCTGTGCCCTCTATCTGACGCCCACGCCCGGATATGATTGGTCGGATTATTGCCGGAGGGTGAAAGATGCCGTTGCCCACGGCAAAAAAAACGGAGTTTTTACCTCATTTTGGATTACGTGTACCCGATGGGAGGAAGGGTATGCCCTCGATGTGTACAGGGCCGCGATTGACGGTGGGGCCGATAGGATCAAAACCGCGGGGGGGGGAGTGCTGACCGTACCCGCATATAAACGAATGGTTAGACTCGTGAGGGAGATTGCTGGGGATGTCGAAGTGGGTATTCATGCCCACAACAACTACGGGACGGCGACGGCCTGCACGTTAGCCGGGGTCGAGGCGGGCGCTTCCAATGTGGAGACGTCGGTTAACGGTCTGGCTGACGGGGCTGGGTTGGCCGCCTTTGAGGAGGTGGCTATGGCCCTTACCGTGATGTATGGTTTAGATCTCGGGATCAACATCGAGCGAATCATGGAACTTTCCCGGTTAGTTCAAGAGATTACCGGCATTGAAGTCCAACCTTATAAACCCCTCGTGGGAAAATCGGTTTTTCTGGAGACGCCGGATACGCATATCGAGGGGATATTACGGGCACGGATACAAAAACAGAAGACGAAGGGGTTCATAGAACCCGAAACCATTGGACAGAAAACATCCCTTCTCTTTGGCCCCTCCGCATTGGGTGGTAAAAGCATCGAACTGAAGGGGCGGGAAATGGGGCTGAGCATCAGCGGAGATCAGGTGAATGCTATTATGGATGTTATGAGAGATAGATTGAAAACGGCCGATTCTCTATCCGAGGATGAGGTGGAGGACATTATCCTCGTAATAGTCGAAAAATCTCGGTAAATGGCGGTAACTCTCGTTTTGCGTGAGGCGCGATTTTGGCTTGTATCATGATTACTTGAGAGGAATTTGCAACTTTTTTAAAAAAATTTTAAAAAAGTTCTTGACAAACTTTCTGAAAAGTATATAAAGGGAGGATTAAATTCGTCCCGGAAAGGGGGTGAGGGGTTTCTTAATGATGAGGGACAGACATCGGTTAAGCGAGCGGGACCTGGGCGGCGGTATGGTGCTGCGCGAGATCCGCCTGGTGGACTATCCGCCCTTCGTGCAGGTCACCGGTCAGGGCCTGGGGGAAAACCCGGCCACCCGGGCCCTGCCGCAGGTGGTCATGCACTGGCCGTCCAGCGTCTCCTGCTTGCGGCC
>JAUWDQ010000088.1 GCA_030608745.1 Pseudomonadota bacterium
GCTGGACAGTAAGAACCGCAACAGCCTTGCCGCCCTTATGCCACTGGTTCCGGGGGCGCAGGTGGTGCATGGGGGGAGAGCGGGAATGGTCGTGGTGGACATGAGCTCCATTTCTCCCATCGTAACCAAGCGGGTCGCCACGAAATTGGGGGATAGGGGAATAGATATGTTAGATGCTCCCGTGAGCGGCGGCGAGGAGGGCGCAATAAATGGAACGCTTTCCATTATGGTGGGCGGGAAGCCCGAGGTTTTCCAGCGGGTGAGGCCTATTTTCGAGAAGATGGGAAAAAATATTGTCCACGTTGGAGAAAACGGTGCAGGCCAGACGTGTAAATTATGTAATCAGATCGTCGTTGCTCTCGCCATCGAGGCAGTTGGAGAAGCCCTGGTTTTCGCGGCGAAATCCGGGGTAGATCCGGCTAAGGTGCGGGAGGCATTGTTAGGAGGATTTGCCCAAAGCCGTGTCCTTGATCTCCATGGTCAGCGGATATTGGAGCGGAACTTCAAGCCAGGAGGCAAATTCAAATTACACCAAAAGGATACGGAAACTGCACTGTCCTCGGCCAAAGAGTTAGGGGTTTCACTGCCGGGGACGGCATTGGTCGCTCAAATGTGGAACGCCTTGGCGGCCCAGGGAAGGGAGGAACTGGATCATTCCGCCCTGGTGACCGTATTGGAGGAGATGGCGAAGACTGAGGTTCGCCGTAAATGGGGAAATCGCTGAAGAGCATCAACGTGCTCTTTGAGGACGGGGATGACGGAAAGAGAAGGGAAAAACCGACCGAGAAGGGTGATCATCATGGGGGCAGCGGGGAGGGATTTTCACAATTTCAACCTCTGCTTTCGCGATCGAGCCGAGTACCGGGTCGTCGCCTTCACCGCGGCACAGATTCCCAACATCGAGGGAAGGTGTTATCCGGCTGAGTTAGCGGGAAAACTCTACCCCAAGGGGATTCCCATCTACCCGGAGTCGGATCTGGTTTCCTTGATTCATTCGGAATCCGTTGATTTGGTTGTCTTTTCCTATAGCGACGTCTCCTATGGAGACCTCATGCACCACGAAGCTGAAGTGAGCGCTGCGGGAGCCGATTTCATGATGGTGGGGGTTGCTCACACCCAATTGAAGGCCAGGGTACCCGTTGTCTCCGTGGGAGCGGTGAGAACCGGATGCGGCAAGAGCCAGACTACCCGGAGGATATGCGAGATATTGGCTCAAAATGGCAAAACTGTGGTGGTGGTTCGCCACCCCATGCCATATGGGGATCTTGTCCGACAAAAGGTACAGCGATTTGCGAGCCGGGAGGATTTCGACCGTTTTCACTGCACCATCGAGGAGCGGGAGGAGTATGAACCTCACATCGAGCGGGGAACCGTCGTGTATGCGGGTGTGGATTATGGGGAGGTCCTCTCTCAAGCCCAGGAGGAGGCGGATATCCTGGTATGGGATGGCGGAAACAACGATACACCTTTTTTCAAACCTACGCTTCACATCGTGCTCGTCGATCCCCACCGGCCAGGACACGAGCTCCGGTATTATCCGGGGGAAACCAATTTGCGCCTTGCTGACGCGGTGGTAATCAACAAGGTCGATACGGTAGACCCACGAAATTTGGATCAGATGAGGGATAACATCCGTCGCGTTAACTCCAAAGCCGTGGTCATTTTCGCTGCCTCACCGGTATCCGTTGAGGATCCCTCTCTCATATCGGGGAAGAGGGTCCTTGTCATCGAGGATGGACCGACAGTGACCCACGGGGAGATGCCCTATGGTGCAGGAGTTGTGGCCGCCCAGAAATTTGGTGCCCTGGAGTTGGTGGATGCCAGGCCATTCGCAGTGGGGAGCCTGCGGGAGATCTTTAATAGGTATCCCCATTTGAAAAAGGTACTGCCAGCGGTTGGATATAGCACCGAGCAGATTGAGGAATTGGAAGCCACCATCAACGCGACGGAATGTGATTTGGTGGTTAGCGCAACCCCGGTCGACCTGTCCCAGTTGATCTCTATTGGAAAGCCGTTCATCAGGGTTCGATACGAATACCAGGGGATTGGCCATCCCACATTGGAAGATGTGCTCGCCCCTGTGTTGAAATAGATGTTTTTACAAGAGTTTTCAGGGTTTCTTGAGTTTCATTAGTTTATTGTAAACGGAATAAACCGAATAACCCGAACAAACCAAACAAACCGGATAAACGCTCCCAACACCGCCAACGATATTAACGATCTCAACGATTTAAACGAAATAAACGAGGAGATGAACATGGAAAGGGAAAAGGCCGTACCGGTAATCAATGTTCCCCCTCCCGGTCCAAATGCGCGCAAATGGGCTCAGTTTCACAAGATGTACGCCGCTCATTCAACGTACTTCTATGATTTCATTTGGGATCGGTCAAAACCCGCCATTGGGCCATTCTGTACGGATGTAGATGGAAATGTCATCATGGACTTCGTTAGCCATGTGGCGAGCTCCCCGTTGGGCTATAACCATCCCAGCCTTGTTGAGGTGGCCAAGAAAATCGCCGAAATCGACCCGGATCGATACGCCGGGACTGACTTCATCGGCGCCTTTGGCGAAGATCCCGTCGAATGTCCCATTCCGACACCTTCACACCTTCATCACAAGCTGATGGAGATCTCACAACAATTCGGTTTCGACAGCGCCTTCTTATCCAATTCCGGTGCGGAGGCGGTCGAAAATGCCATTAAAATCTGCTACGACTACCGCCGAAACCATGGATATGGCTTCTGCTTTTTGGGGGCCTTCCATGGACGCACCTTGGGGGCACTCTCCCTCAACAGGAGCAAAAAGGTCCACCGCGATTGGTATCCACAAATCCCGAAGATCGTGGAGTTGCCCTTTTGTCGTTGCCAGAAAGGGTGCGACTGCGGTTGGAAAATCTACTCCATACAGAGGAAAGGCGTGATCAGCCGTCTGGCCCAGGTCCTTGACCCGGAAATCGGTCTTATCGACCCGGAAGAAGTGGCTTATATCATCATCGAGCCCATCCTGGGCGAAGGGGGGTATGATATCGCCAACCCCGAGTTTGTCCGGGAAGTAGCCGAGATCGCTCACCGCGAGGGCATTCCGCTGATCGTGGACGAGATCCAAACGGGATTAGGCCGTACGGGAAAGTGGTGGGCTGTGGAACATTTCGGCGTGGTCCCAGACATCATAACGTCGGCCAAGGCCTTGCGGGTAGGCGCCACCATTGGGAAAAGGACATTCTTTCCACGGGAGGAGAGGAGGATTTCCTCAACATGGGGTGAGGGCAACGCCATTAGCTCCGCCGTGGGCTATCAGGTCATTCAGACCATCCACGAAGAGGATCTCCTCAAGAATGCGGAGGAGATGGGGAATTATTTCCTCTCCGGCCTGCGCCAAATCCAATCCCGATTCCCCGTGATCCACGATGTCCGGGGCCTCGGGCTCATGGATGCCATTTCGGTGGAGAGCGATGATCTGCGGAACCGAGTGATTCGAAGGGCCTTTCAAAAGGGGTTACTGCTGACCTCATGCGGGTTCGAATCAATTCGCTTTCTCCCTCCCCTCAACGTTACCCAGAGGGAGATCGACATCGCCTTGAATATCCTGGAAGATGTATTCTCAGAAATGGTGGCCTAGTCATCATTTCGTAATCCGGGAGATGTTTCCTCCCATTTGCGGAGGGAAGATTTCTAACAGAAAGGAGGAGAAATGGATCTTTCACAATTCGAGGGGATGGAGGCCCCAGCCCTCAAGAGCTACATCGAATTTTTGCTGTGGCATTATCGAGTGGTGGATGCCTTCTGGTTCATCTACGTCAGCGAGGAGTTTGATCAGCAGACGGCAGAGCGAGTTAACGAACGCGTATGGGCCAGGGTTCCTGGAATGGCCGCGGAGGACCTGATTCGTCGCTTTCATATCGAGGAAAAGGGACTCCGGGGATTTGTCCAGGCCTTGAAATACTTCCCCTGGCATATCCTGGTGGGCTATCAGATCCATGAGAGGGAGGACGAGGTGATCATAGAGGTGCCCAGCTGCCCTACCCAGGAGGCACGGCTCAAGCGGGGACTGGGTGAATTTGTCTGCAAGGAAATGCACCGGGGTGAGTTTACAAATTTCGCCAGGGAGATCGATGAGCGAATCCAGGTCGAGTGTCTCTTCGCCCCCCCTGATCCCCATCCCGATGATTTGTTCTGCAAATGGAGGTTTACCCTCGGGAAATGAGGGAAATGGAAAACCCACATCTTATAACACAGTAAGAGGGTAGGGTGAGGGCAACATTTGTAGGAGTTTTACTCATGGTTATCGGCTTGTCCGGATGTTCATTTCTTGGCGTTTCGCCCCAGGAACGATGGTACAGGCGGTATGTGGGGCTGGGCGATAGCATATCCATCGATGAATACGCTGGAGGATCCGGCTGGGGGGCCATCTCCCTTTCCTACTGCAATAAAGATGAAATCTACCCCGAATTTAGAGGGAAGGACCTCCGATCAATTTATCCGGGAATAGATCTCCACTACTTGGCCTCCGACGGTGCTACATGCAGCACTGTCCTGGAGGAGCAGATTCCCTCCCTTCCCCCCGGAGATGACAATCCAACAATTATTACATTAACCGTCGGGGGGAACGACTTCCTCACCGCCATAGGGCCCGGAGGCGGTATTGACCGTGGGGCCATTGATGATTTCCGCTCAAACCTGGTGGAGATCCTGGAAACCCTTTGTGAGTACTTTCCCAACAGCTTCATCATACTTGGGACTATCTATGACCCGACGGATGGAGTTGGAGATCTGGCTATGCCCGAGGTGGACGTCCAGGAGGGTTATAAACTCTTTCACGCCTTCAACAGAGCTATCCTGGATATGGGAAAGACCTACGGCGCACAAATCGCGGACATCTATTCCCACTTTCTGGGCCACGGATCTCACCATGGAGATCCAAACAATCCCCATCACTGCCCCAAGGATCCCTCTTACTGGTACGTCCAAGAGATAGAGCCCAATGCCCGTGGTGCCCACGAGGTGCGACGGAAATTCTGGGAGGCGTTCGAGAAGGGGTTTTAGGGGCTCGGACGAATGATATCGTATTTTTCCGATAAACAAGGCTGAGGAAATTGTGGCGGAATATTGCCGGGCATTTTCTCCTTGGCAGCGAATTGGAGGATGTGATACGATTTCAGATTGGAATTCCCTTCCATCTTCGGGCTAATGGCCATGAGAAAGCGAGGATACAGAATATCATGAAGGCCTTGATCTACGAAGGAGAAATGAATCTCACCTTCAAGGAAATCCCTAAGCCCAGACTTGAGAATGGAGAGGCATTCATCAAGGTGGCTTTTGCGGGTATCTGTGGCACTGATTTGCATATCTTTGCAGGGAAGCATTTAATGGCAAAAGCGCCCCTTATCATGGGCCATGAGTTTTCCTGCACCGTCACTGAGTTGTGAGGGGGAAACCGGAAGGCTCTAAGAGAGGGCCAAAGGGTAGTTGCAATGCCGTTATTGTATTGCGGGAACTGGACACCGTTCTGTAAATCTTTTTCCGCTTGGAGATGAAGGAATGATTTTAGAAAAGTTTAGCTTGAAGGGAAAAAGCGGGATCGTTACAGGCGCTGGATCTGGAATCGGGAAGAGTTTTGCCACCAGTCTGGTACAAGCCGGGGCCGAGGTTGTCATTGCCGGTCGAAATATTGGAAGATTGGAGGCAACGGCGCGGGAGATCCGTCAATTCGGGGGGCCTGTAGTGCCCATCCAAGCGGATGTAGCAAAGATGGAGGATATCCAGAACCTCGTGGATCGCACGGTGGAGGAATTTGGGAAGATCGATTTTCTCTTTAACAACGCGGGGATAATTCGGCGTAATCCCTGCGAAGATTTTACGGAAAAAGACTGGGACGACGTATTCACGGTAAACCTGAAAGGTGCCTTTTTCCTTTCCCAGGCAGCTGCGCGTGTCATGATCTCTCAAAAGAGGAAAGGAAAAATTATCAATACCTCCTCCCGCATCGCCCTTCAGTCGGGAAAGGCGTTGCCAGCGTACGGGGCCAGTAAGGCGGGATTGACACAACTGACCAAGTCCATGGCAAACGACTGGGCACAGTACAATATCCTGGTGAACGCTATTGGTCCAGGCTATGTGAGGACGGAGATGACAGAGCCCCTCTATCAGGACAAGGAATGGAGTGCCGAAATGACCAGCCGGATCCCCCTCGGCAGGTGGGCTGATCCAGAGGATCTGGCGGGAGCCGCCGTGTTCTTAGCTTCGGATGCATCCGACTACATCACCGGGCAGACGATATTTGTTGATGGTGGCTGGCTGAGCATGTAGTATGTTTTTTTCAAGGCAGAACGGAATTCCTATAATGGTTTGGATAAGAATCACGAGGGGGTCTCATGAGAACTCCCATCAAATTGGGAATCAGCTCCTGTTTACTCGGTGAGAGGGTGCGGTGGAATGGCGATCACAAATTAGACAGGTTTCTTACCGATACCCTTGGAAAATTTGTCGAATACGTCCCCCTGTGCCCCGAGGTGGAATGCGGTTTCGGTATTCCCCGAGAACCCTTGCGGTTGGTGGGTGATCCAGACTCGCCCCGTCTTATTACCTCACGCACAAATCAGGATTACACGGACCGCATGAACCAGTGGGCGCGCAAACGGGTCGCTGAGTTAGAGAAGGAGAGCCTCTCTGGATTTATATTCAAGAGTAATTCTCCCAGCAGCGGCATGGAACGGGTTAAGGTTTATAATGAAAAAGGCATCCCCGTGAAAAAAGGGGTGGGCATTTTCGCCGGGGTATTTATGGAGCATTTTCCTCTCCTCCCCGTTGAAGAGGAAGGACGGCTTCATGGTTTAAAATTCCGCGAGAATTTCATAGCACGTGTTTTTACCCTTAAACGGTGGCGAGAGGCACTGGGGGGAAAGGAGAGCTGGGGTAATTTGGTGAATTTTCATACCAAACATAAGATGTTGATCCTCTCCCACAGCCCCCAACATCACCGAATGATGGGGAAGCTTGTGGACCGGGCCAAAGATATTCCCCTGAAAACCCTTTATAGAGAATATCAAGGACTGTTAATGGAGGCCCTTGGTCTCAAATCCACACCCAAGAAGAATACTAACGTTCTGACACGGATCTTGGGTCATTTGGAGAAACAACTTTCCCGGGATGAAAAACAGGAGTTGCTGGAGATTATCGCCCTTTATCGTCAGGGCACCGTTCCCCTCATCGTACCGATCACGTTCATCAATCACTACGTACGCAAATACGATCACGTTTATCTGAGGGAGCAGTATTACCTGCATCCCCATCCCCTGGAACTCCAGTTGCGAAACCATGCCTGAGGGCATAATACAGGGAGATCTCGCGTCCAAACTGGTATGCGAGCTTGATCACCCCCCATTGGAGCCCGCCCTATTGGATGTTTGGTCAAGCCAGCTGCTGGTCCTCGATTCCAAATAATGGTGACCCCCATGGTAAAGTATGCTATAGAATTTGGAGGGCCAGGGTAATCTGAAAGGGGAGGCGAAGTCGAGAGGTTGAGTTAATCCCAGGGAGGTGAGTCTCATGAAATGGCGTCTCTTTGTTTTACTCGGCATAGGGCTCTTCTCTTGGTCAGGCAGTTATGGTGAACCCCTCAAACCCGCCCATTTTCCTTCCCTGGTTTCGTCTCTCAAGATAACCACGCCTCTGGAGTTTTGCGCCGAACGAGTCCCCACCGAAATTCAGGAGATTCGGGAGCGACTTGAAAAGGAGCTTCTCCTTTCCCTCTGGGATCGCCCCCAGGTAATTCTCTGGTTGAAGCGCTCCCGCCGCTATCTGCCCCACATTGAAGAGATGTTAAAAAAGAGCGGGATGTCGGAGGATCTCATGTATGTTGCTGTTGCTGAGAGTGCCCTTCGGCCCCACGCGGGCTCAAAAAAGGGGGCGATAGGATTCTGGCAGTTTATGCAGTCCACCGGACGAAAATACGGCCTCGTTATCAACGAACGCATCGATGAGAGACGAAATATCTTCGCCTCTACCGGGGCGGTGATTCGGTGTTTTAAGCACCTTCACGAAACCTTTGGATCATGGACTCTGGCTGTTGCCGCCTACAATATGGGTGAAGACGGACTCATGGCGGAAATCCTAGAGCAGGGAAACAACGACTATTACCAGCTGTACCTCCCCCTTGAAACCCAACGGTTTCTGTTCAGGATTCTTTCCGTGAAGCTGATTTTCTCCGACCCGGGGAGATATGGGTTCTTGCTCTCCGAGGAGGACTACTACCACCCTATGAAATTCGACCGGATTCAGGTCGACTGTTTTCAGGATACTCCAATCCGAATTATTGCGCAGGCAGCGAATACCCATTTCAAGGTGATAAAGGACTTGAACCCCGAAATTCGAGGGCACTACCTACCTGAGGGAAGCCATGAGATTCTGATCCCAGAGGGGGCCTCAAAGGATTTTCAGGCCCGATACCAACGTCTCCTGGAGCATTGGTCAGCGGACCAAAAGGAGCGAATCTATGTGGTCAAAAAGGGGGACAACCTCTCCTCCATCGCTGATCGATTCGGTGTCTCCCTGGTGGCCATCATCTTTTGGAATCGCCTCGATCCAAATAAACCCATCCATCCAGGTGATGAGCTCATCATTTACCGGAAGGGACCGAAGCCCATTGAAATTGACAAAGATGAAGATGAGGCTGAAGCTGGTTCTTCCTGGAATGAGTAGCCCATGGTGCACATGTGGTTTTATAAGGCTATCGATTATCGTTAGCCATTCTAATTATTTGTGTTCCCATACGTAACATATCAGAAAGAAACTTCCTCCTGCCCAAATTTTCTCAGGAGGAATGGTGAATTCGCTTTGAGTCAGGTATATGGAGTTTCATTCTTTCCTTTTTTATAGTAACGCCGTGGCTCAGTGGATGTTCAGCCTTTTTAGTGGTTGAGAATAGGGTACTAAGAAGGAAAGATCTGGCAAAGGAGGAACTCATTCGGCGCGGGAAGTGGGGGACCCCGTAACAACCGGATTCCAGTGTTCCGGTACACGCTTTTTCTGTTGCCATTGAATCAAGGAGACTCTCGATTGGGATAGGCATATCCTGGTGGCTTTTGTCGCCGGAAAAAACATTCGATTATTCAGATTGGATTTGATACAATGGTTCTAACTAAGGTCAAAAGGTACCGATGGTTGGACACATTCATCCTTCCTCATTGAAGGATGATTAAAGGGCCGCCGATGATCGGAAGAGCACGTTAACAAAATATCCCATCTCCAAAAGGGGTGAATTGTGACCGCTGATCGTGCAAAGGGAGCACAGAGGGCAAACAAGGGGCAGGTAACCAGGCGAGAGTTCATCAAGAGGATTGCCTCAACCGGGACGTTTGTCTATGTAAGCGGATTGGTCGGCGTCAAGCAAACTTTTTCCCAAGGGCATAAGTCCCGAATTTTCCGAGTGGGAGACTGCCCGGTACATGACGGTCAGCTTCGTCACCGGGGCCTGGACACCTTGTTGGATCTGCTTGCAGACTACGGGGTGAAGTTTTACCGAACCGATGGTGGGCATCCTTGGGGAGGGCCCGCGGGTATCATCGATACGAACGACGTGGTGCTCATCAAAGTGAACTGCCAGTGGAAGTGCCGAGGGACCACGAACACCGACGTCCTACGAGGATTGATCCACCGAATTCTTCAGCACCCCGACGGCTTCAACGGGGAGGTGGTGATCTTCGAAAACGGCCAGGGCGAGGGAAGCTTCGATGGCGATCCGAGAGCCTGGGGATACTATTCTCCTTGGCCCGAAATAGATAATGGGATCTACGTAAACGCCGAGGAGGAGACTATCC
>JAUWDQ010000159.1 GCA_030608745.1 Pseudomonadota bacterium
CAGTACAGTATGGAGGTTCCCGTCGTCAAGGGCACCTCCGGGATTCTCGCCCAACCCTTATCCGAAGTTGAAGAAGCATTTACCCACCCCTGCATCAGGTGTGGGAGCTGTATTCGAGCGTGCCCGGCACGACTCATGCCAACGGTCCTGGGGGTTTTTGCCCAGCGGGATATGTTTGAGGAGGCCGACAGGTATGACGTGGCGGACTGCATAGAGTGCGGGTGTTGCAATTACGTCTGCCCGGCGAAGATACCCTTGGTTCACTTGTTGCGATATGCCAAAGCCGAAGTCTTAGCCAGGAAGAAGAAGGCGGCCTAGAATCTTATGGACGATCGCCAGTTCATCCTCTCATCTTCACCCCATATTCACAGTGGGGAATCCACACCGCGCATTATGTATTCGGTGGGGGTGGCGTTGGTTCCAGCAATGTTCATGGGGGTGTACCTATTTGGCTTTCGAGCCCCATGGGTTATGCTCTTATCCGTTGTAGCGGGAATGGCCACGGAAGCGGGAGCCCAGAGGATGATGGGAAGAAAGGTGACTGTCTCGGACGGGAGTGCAATGGTGACCGGGATCCTCTTGGCCCTCAATCTGCCCCCAACGGTTCCCTGGTGGTTGGTAGTTGTGGGCTCCGCTATCGCCATCGTGATTGGGAAACAGATCTATGGGGGATTGGGGTACAACCCATTTAACCCGGCCTTGGTAGCGAGGGTTATTCTCTTGATCTCCTTTCCCGTGCAGATGACCACCTGGGCCAAACCAATTGCGGCTTTATCCCGAACTGTCGATGTGGTGACAACGGCAACCCCCCTCGGTGCGATGAAAACCCACCTCTTGGTTAAGGGGACGCTGGAGGGGTTTACTATGGGGGAGCTGTGGAACCCCTTTATCGGGAATATCGGGGGATGTATTGGGGAGACATCGGTTATTGCCCTGCTTATTGGGGCTGGATTTCTCCTGTATCGAGGTTATATAAGCTGGCATATTCCCATTACATTTATCGGGACGGTTTTCATCCTCAGCGGCATTTTTTGGTTGATCAACCCAAATCAGCATATGAATCCAGTCTTTCATATGCTCACCGGCGGCTTGATGCTGGGGGCTTTTTACATGGCCACGGACATGGTGACTTCTCCCGTGACCTATCGAGGCATGATGGTCTTCGGGGCGGGATGTGGAGCGATTACCGTCATCATTCGGCTCTTTGGTGGGTATCCGGAGGGGGTCTCCTATTCCATCTTGCTCATGAACGCAGCTACCCCTCTGATCGATCGGTATATGCGGCCGAAGACCTTTGGTTGGAGAGCGGTTTCTCCACGGTGATGCCATGAAAGATATCCTTAGGCTTATCGTAGTTTTAACATCTCTCTGCATCGTTTCGGCAATTGCCCTGGCGAAGATCTATGACCTCACCAAGGGGCCCATCGCGCATCAGAAGAGGCTGGAGGTGTTGCGGGCAATTAAAACGGTACTTCCCCCATATGACAATGAACCGGACCGGGATATGGTGACATTGCCCATAGGGAAGGATAAAAGGGGCGAGGAGGTCCAGGGGGTGTTTTACCGTGGGAGAAAGAGTGATCGCCTGATCGGCCTCGCCTTCAAAGTCACTTCCCCCGAGGGATACGGAGGCGACATTGAGGTGATGGTGGGGGTATTGCCGAATGGGACGGTCTATGGGGTTGAGGTCCTGTCTCATTTGGAAACCCCTGGGTTGGGGGCCAAAATTAGAGAGGCGAAGTTTAAGGATCGATTCAAAAACCGCAACCTATACAATACCAAATGGGCGGTCAAAAAAGACGCTGGCGATATAGATGGGATTACGGGGGCGACAATCTCCTCCAGGGCTGTGACCAAGGCCATCAAAGAGGGGTTGGGATTCTATAGAGATCACAAGGCAAGGATTGTGGGCTCAGGCCAATGAGGGGGTATCAATGACTATTGTGAGGGAATTCACCAAGGGCTTTTGGAGGGAGAATCCTATCTTCCGCTTGGTCTTGGGAATATGTCCCACCCTCGCGGTAACAACGGCGGCCATCAATGGAATCGCAATGGGCTTGGCAACCACCTTTGTTTTGGTCTGTTCCAACGTGGTCATTTCCCTGCTGAGGAACTTCATTCCCTCCCGGGTGAGGATACCCTCGTTCATCGTGGTCATCGCGTCCTTTGTTACCATAGTTGACTTGGTGATGGCCGGCTTCTTTTTTCAGCTCCACAAGACCTTGGGCCTTTTTATTCCCCTTATTGTGGTCAACTGCATCATCCTGGGGAGGGCGGAGGCCTTTGCTTCAAAAAACCCCCTCATGGATTCCTTAGCCGACGGGTTTGGAATGGGACTTGGCTTTACGCTATCCCTCCTGGTATTGGGCTCCATCCGGGAGGTTTTGGGTAACGGCACCCTCTTCAATGTGCCGGTCTTTGGGCCCGGGTATTTCCCCTTTCTGGTTATGGTCTTGCCCCCAGGTGCCTTCATTACACTGGGCTTTCTCCTGGCATTGATGAATCGATTGGCTGCCCAAAGACCGTCGTAAAATCTCTTCCCCAAAACGATTGACATAAAGGGAAATACTATGTAAAAAATTTAACAAAGTCGTCGTGAAGAAAACTTCTCAGCGGCCCGCCGTATCGATGGAAGTATTTGTCGAAGGCCCCTTACGAATTCTCCTTCAATTACCTTCTGATTTAGTCGATCGTGTAACTCGCCGGGATAGAAGAGGACAAATCTGAGTGAGAGAGGGGCCTGGGGGGGTCGTTTTTTCCAGAAGGGATCGCGAGGGAAAGGAGGAAAGAGGTGTTTAGGATACTAGAGAAGAGGGAGATGGCAGAGAGGACGGTCTGCGAGTTCAAAATTGAGGTCCCGGATATCGCAAAAAAGGCCCAGCCAGGTCAGTTCGTGGTGATTCGGGCCAATGAGACGGGGGAGAGGATTCCCCTCACCATGGCGGGGACGGATCCGGAGGCGGGGACCATCAACATCATCTTTCAAGTAGTAGGGAAGACAACTGCCCTCCTGAGGAGTTTGGGGGAGGGGGATGAAATCGTGGACATTATTGGCCCCTTGGGCGTACCTACTCACGTGGAAAAGTTGGGGACGGTAATCTGTGTGGGTGGAGGAACAGGGGTAGCTGTCATGTACCCCATTACCAAGGCATACAAGGAAGCCGGCAATCATGTTATAGCCATCGTTGGTGCCCGGACAAAGGACTTGTTGATCCTTGAAGAGGAGATGAAGGCGGCCTCCCACGATCTTCGCGTAACCACCGATGATGGAAGCTATGGCCATCACGGTTTTGTCACCGATGTGCTGAAGCAGATCCTGGATGGGGGGGACGACGTTAAATTGGTGGTAGGGATTGGTCCCGTTCCCATGATGAAATTTCTCTGCAAAATGACCAAGGAATATGACGTCAAAACGGTGGTCAGTTTAAACCCGATTATGGTTGATGCTACCGGAATGTGCGGTGCTTGCAGGGTCAGTGTCGGGGGAAGGACTCGTTTTTGTTGCGTGGAAGGACCGGAATTCGACGGTCACCAGGTGGATTTCGATGAATTGGTGAAGAGACAAAGGGCTTACCTCACCGAGGAGAAAGTATCTATGGATCGATTCACGGAGCAGGTTCCTGAATAAGGTATGATTCGATATCGGAGGGACACATGGCCGAGGAAAAAGCAAAGGGAAAGAAGAGGGAGAAGGTTCCACGGCAGAAGATGCTGGAGCAAAAACCCGAAGACAGAGTCAAGAATTTCGATGAGGTTCCCTTCGGGTATACACCCGAGCTGGCCCGCTTAGAGGCCGGCCGTTGCCTTCAATGCAAGAAGCCGAAATGCAACGATGGATGCCCGGTTGAAATCGATATTCCCGCCTTCATTCAGCTCATCTACGAAGGGGATTTCATCGGTGCTGCCCATAAACTGAAGGAGCAGAATAGCCTGCCCGCCATATGCGGCAGGGTGTGCCCACAGGAGGATCAATGTGAAAAGGTCTGTATCCTGGGGAAAAAGGACGAGCCCGTAGCCGTTGGGAGGCTCGAACGGTTTGCCGCCGATTGGGAACGTGCTCAGGGAAAAATCGAGATTCCCGAAAAAGATCCTCCGACCGGTAAGAGGGTCGCTGTGGCCGGATCGGGTCCCGCTGGCCTGACCGTGGCTGGAGATCTCATCAAAAAAGGCCATGAGGTGACCATCTTCGAGGCCCTCCATAAAACCGGTGGCGTATTGGTTTACGGAATCCCCGAATTTAGGCTTCCCAAGGCTATCGTCCAGGCGGAAATAGACTATTTAGCTCAATTGGGGGTAGAAATCAAGGCGGGCTATGTCATCGGGAGGATCAAGACCGTAGACGAACTCTTCGAAGAGGGCTACGATGCTATCTTTTTGGGATTGGGAGCCGGTTTGCCCTTATTCATGAATATTCCCGGGGAAAACTTATGTGGCATCTATTCGGCCAACGAATATCTCACCCGTTCGAATTTGATGAAGGCATACCTCTTTCCCGAATATGATACCCCCATAGCCAAGGGGAAGAACGTGGCCGTTTTTGGAGCTGGCAATGTCTCTATGGATTCGGCTCGAACGGCCCTCCGATTGGGGGCGGATAAGGTGAGGATTGTTTACCGACGTTCACGGGTTGAGATGCCGGCGAGGATCGAGGAGATCCATCATGCCGAGGAGGAAGGGGTGGAATTTCACCTGTTAACCACTCCGGCCCGTTTCATGGGTGATGACGACGGGTGGGTAACGGGAATGGAGTGTATCCGTATGGAATTGGGGGAACCAGATGAATCGGGGAGGCGAAGGCCCATTCCCATCAAGGGATCAGAATTCTCCATGGACTGTGATTTAGTGGTGGTGGCCATTGGGGCGGGTGCCAATCCGCTCCTACCCACTACAACACCCGGCCTCGAGCTCAATAAGAGGGGATATATCGTGGCAGATGAGGAGGACGGGAAGACCACCAAAAAGGGGGTTTGGGCCGGAGGGGATATCGTTACGGGCTCGGCAACGGTGATTTTGGCCATGGGCGCGGGGAGGCACGCGGCGAATTCCATGCACGATTACTTGATGAGCGGGCAGACGACCTGGCCATAGAATTCCAAGGACTGGGAAATAACCAAGGCGGAAGGGAAGGATCCTTCCGCTTTTTTTAGTGAAAGGTCAACCATCCAAGGTTGTATCTTACTGCCATTCCGCGTAAAACTATGAAAAAAGGTTAGAGCCATTGGGGATATGGTGAAAAGTATTAAGTTTGTAACATATTAAAACTATTAGTGTTTTTCATAAAAAGGTGGTTGGCATAGAAAATGCTAAATTGATCATTACGACGTTTCTTCAAATGAGGTGAAAGAGATTGGCCGAACAGTATGAGGATCGAGTCCTAACGACCGAGGAATCCTGTCAATACCTGAGAATTACGAAGCCTACCTTCTTCAAATACATCCGTAATGGTCGCATCAAGGCTACCAAGGCGGGCAAGGGATGGAGGGTCTTGTACTCCGAACTGATCCGTTTCCTCAATGGGGGACGGAATTAATGAGACCGTATTCATCCCTTTAGAGGAAATTTTCCCTCTTCCGAACCTGTATCCCCTTGCTTCCCATTGTAATCCCCCAAAATCTCCTTCTTAAGAAGAGTTCTTAAAGGTCATAGCTTTTTGATGATCAGTGGCTGTATTGATAGGGTGGTTTCGCCTTAATGGGCCAAGAGCTCCTCTCTGATGGCAAATATTAAGCCTAGAGTTGGGGCGCTACCCATCTTCCCCTTTCATCCTCCAGGCAATCCCATCTTCAAGCCCATCTCAGTCAGAATTTTTTTGAAATCCTGAGAAAATAAGAGATATTCAAAATAAATCTGAGATTTTTTGAGATTACAAATAAATAAGGCTTCTTGGTCAAATTCAAGAAGCTTGATAGGGAGATGAAGGAGGAAGGGGGGACCTTAGATCCCACGCTTTCATATTGGCCATATAATATATTTTTGGGTCTTATCCCAATTAGTAGGTA
>JAUWDQ010000122.1 GCA_030608745.1 Pseudomonadota bacterium
GCTGAGGAAACCCAAGAGGGAGAGAATTAAACTGAGTAGACGGTGGCGGATAGAAGGGGCTAGGGGATTAAGTCCCAACGCTTACAGGGCTAAGGATGGCACCGTCTATCTGTTTTTTGACTATATTCCCTTCGATTAATAATTTAAGGGGAGCGCACGTAATTTCGTGAAACAGTGAATACCATATTGGGCAAAAGAAAAAGGGTTTCCAAATCACTGATTCTCCCCTTGGAGGGATGGGGTCTTCTGACCTGGCTCAATGGAAATCTTTAGCCGACCGAGGTGCCGTGCGACGATGCCAGCGTAGGCACACCAGGGGTTGATCTTCATCCATGCAATGCCTCCTTGTCTTCGCGGCGAAGACGAGTCACGTAGCCAGTATCCCGCAGGCGTTTCATCTCCGAAAGTCCCTCACGGATAACGGGGAGCTTTGTTTCGAGAAGGCCTTTGGCCTTGCTTACATCCAGAGATTGATGTTTTGGTGCGGGAATGCCGAAGTATGCCGGAGAGAACCCGACGGGTCTGACCAGATCGCTGTTCAGACCAAACACTTCGGCCATTGTCCGGCAGAATTGATAGCGGCTGCAAACCTCGGAACTTGCCACATTGAGAATTCCCGTTATGTCTTTTGCATAAATCTCAAACAGGGCCTCGGCAAGAATATTGACGAGAATTGGGTTATAGAACTGGTCGTCTGGCGCATAAAACTCCTCATTCTTCTTCAAGCTATCCAACACCCTCTCCTGATAAGAGAGTTTACCGACACGGAGGTTCCACCCATACAGTGACGTTCGGATGATGCAGTAACTGGCCCCACTTGCTTGGACAGCCTCTTCACCCTTTACCTTGGTCCGTCCATATTCATTGAGGTAGTTGGGTTCATCATCCTCGGTGTTAAGCTCTTTTTTGCCATCAAAGATCCAGTCGGTAGAAATATGGATAAGTTTCGCCCCCACTTCTTTAGCCGATACGGCTATATATCCCGTCCCATCAACGTTCGTGGTCTGGGCCAACCCTAGATTTTCGTCGCACTGCTTGCCTAGGATAGCTGCCGTATGAATGATAATATGGGGGCTGAATTCCCGGACCACTGCTCCGACACGTTCCCGGTCTCCGAGATCCATCTTCACCCCTGTACAGTTCCTGATATTCACCTGGTGAGCGTTGTAGGTGAATAGAGTATCAAACCTGGTACTGGCCAAATAGGCTACATTGCTCCCAAGCAATCCACTACCGCCGGTCACCAAGAGACGATCCATTTCGATCTCCTTCTGATAGATAAACAAATCATGATTGACGGCTTCGTAAAAAGTCCATCTGCGGCGTTGCGCTGCATCCCCTGCCCTGTTAAATTGAAGGCAGCCATATCAAGAGATATGGGATATAGAAGCTGCTTGAAAACAGTAACATCAAACAAAGAAAATATTTAACAGGGTAAATCACTGCAGCGTACTTCTATGTACGCCTCATTCCTCAGGATTTGCGCGCCTCGCATCTGGATCTTTTTTCTTTGCCGTCTGATTTAGACTTTTTACGAAATCATCATAATTTGCTAATTGTGAAGCTCCCCGCCCACAGGGCGGGGCTTCCCGGAAATGAAATCTCATTTTTAATTGTGCCCCTTGACCCCGCCTACAAGGCGGGACTTGCGGGGCACTTGCCGGCCATAAATCGCCGTCCCCTCTCGATTGACAAGGTCCTTGAATCCCCGCTGGATTTTGTTGGTAATAGGGCCTGGAGCCCCATCTCCTATTCGCCTGCCATCAACCCACACAATGGGTACAATTTCGAGGCGAGTCGCAGTCGCAAAACATTCGTCACTCGTATAGAGATCATGCATTGTCAAGGGTTCTTCCATTGTTTCCAGGCCTTGTTCACGGGCAACGCGCAAAATCGCCCCCCTTGTGACCCCGTCCAAGACACCCGTCCACAGTGGCGGCGTGGTCAACCGAGCGTTTTTCACAACGAACAGGTTTCGCCGGTAAGCTCACAGACGAACCCTTGGGCATTGAGGAAGATCGATTCTCGATCCCCGGCAGCATGGGCCTGCAGCTTTGCCAGGATGTTGTTGAGATAATTGGTTGACTTTACGCGCGGGCTGAGAACATCGGGATTGTTGCGCCGTGTAGCAACGGTCACTGCCTTAATTCCGCTCTCGCTTGCGGGCTTTTGGCCAATGTCCTCTGGATGACGGATCTCAGCATCCACAATAATGCCAGGGGTCGGCTTCGGACACTTGGTGGGATCTAAACCTAACGGTCCCACTCCCCGGCTCGCAACGGGCCGAATGTAGGCGTCTCGTAAATTATTGCGGCGCAACGTCTCCAGGATCACCTCTTTCAGCTCGGTGCGGCTTAACGGCAATTCCAGCATGATCGACTGCGCCGATTCGTAGAACCGATCAACATGTTCATCCAGCCCAAATATTCGCCCATCATATGAACGAATACCTTCAAAGACCCCGTCACCGTAGAGGAATCCGTGATCGTAGACCGAGACCTTGGCATCTTGTTCTGGAACGAAATCGCCATTCACATATATGATCATCGACCAATTCCTCCTTTCCCTAACCTCATCTCACAATCCTTTGCAACGCCACACCCTTTTGTGCCCCTGCGCAATCAATTCTGGCACCGCCAAGCCGACGTCCTGGAAATCGAAAGCGTTCTGGTTTCTCGCCGAATGTGGGTCGTACACCCCTTCGATTTTGAGAAAGATAATGGTCTATAAAACCATTGAACAAGCCAAAAATCAATGATAAATATCGCTAGAGTTTCCGGTCTTCTTGGCGAATTCCGTTGTCCCTCAGCGTAAATTTATCCTTCAAACCGCCGCACTGCAGCACCCAAACTTGACTGGAGGGGGCAAGTATTCCCCACAGGCGAGCCCCGAAGGGGTCACTTCGGAAGCATGGAAGCGAAGGGACAGGGGAGTCCTCCGGAAAGTCCTGAAACTCCAGCTTAAAAAAGTTTGACTTTCATTCCCATCGTGGTATAAGGGAAAAAATTGCGGTAATGCCTATTACTCTCATTTCACGAAGCCTATAACTTCAGCCTTCTGGAGTGAATTCAATCGGGATTTCGTGAAACACGTGAGGGCGTTGCCACTACATCGAATGAGAGGAGGAGAAAGTGAAAGAGGATAGAGAAGATTTGGAACTGATGAACGGGGCTATTGATATCCATATTCATTCGGTCCCAAGCCATTTTCCTCGCTTAGTTGATCATGTGGAAGCAGCTGAAGGGGCGAGAAAAATGGGCATGAAGGCCGTGGTTTTAAAATGTCACCATGGATATACTTCTGACCGTATGTATTTTGTAAGAAAGCTCGTAGCTGGAATTGACGTTTATGGCGGAGTTGTTTTGAACAACGCAGTGGGTGGAATCAATCCATTCGCCGTGGAAGCTGCTATTAACTACGGGGCTAAAATCGTTTGGTTTCCGACCCTATCGGCCAAAAACCACCTAGATCAGATGGGCGCACCTGAATTCGGTTCATCCATGAAGCAGAAAACCAAACGGAAAATGACCGAAAAACCCATAACCGTTTTGGACGAGCGAGGGAATCTCATCCCGGAAGTCTATGACGTCATAGACCTCATAGCCGAGCACGATATCACATTAGCAACAGGACACCTTTCCATACCCGAGGCCAGACAGGTCATAAAGGCCGCGAAAAAAAGGAAAGTTAAGCGCCTTTATGTGAATCATCCAGAGTATATCATCAACGGAACCATTGAGGAACAGAAAGAATTAGCGGGTATGGGGGCTTTTATGGAACACTTAGCCATCTTTATGTATCCCATGTGGCCAACAAAAGCTGGTATCGATGGCATTGTTGAAATGATCAAGGCAGTGGGCCCGGAGCGAACTGTCCTGGCTACCGATCTGGGGCAGGTCCATAACCCACCCCCCTGGGAGGGATTAAGGATGTTTCTGGAAGTCCTCCTGGAAAAGGGAATTCCCCAAGAGCATCTTAAAAGGATGGTTCAGGATAACCCAGCTTATCTTCTTAACATTCAATGAAATAGGGAATCCTTGATTTGGCGTGTTCTGATTTACCTTAAAATTCAGTGGAATTCCCTATTCACCATGGTTTCATCACCGCCCGGAATTGGAGGCATTACAGGTCCAATTTCGCAGTGAAACCGGTAATTCTCCGTAATTCTGAGAAACTCCCCTGGAAAAGAAAAAGGGCTTCCAATTCACTGATTCTCCTTGGAAATCCTTGATTTTTTTGGAGGCGGCGCCCGGATTTGAACCGGGGAATAACGGTTTTGCAGACCGTCGCCTTCCCACTTGGCTACGCCGCCCTGGAGCGGGAAACGGGACTTGAACCCGCGACCCCAACCTTGGCAAGGTTGTGCTCTACCAACTGAGCTATTCCCGCTGTGATACTAAAAATTAAACGACCTTCCTTTTCTTGTCAACTGGTTTGGGGATCTCCCACTGTCGAAAGAATCCCCTGAGATAGTCCAGACCAGACCACACGGTCAAGACTAAGGCCGCCCACAGAAAGATCATCCCGACATTATGAAAATCGATGGAATAGTATGAGTAGTGGCAGATCAAGGTCGTCGTGGCTATGACCTGGAGCAGGGTCTTATACTTCCCCAATTGGCTGGCTGATATGACGATGCCCTCGTTGATGGCGATGGCCCTCAATCCCGTTACCGCCATTTCCCTTCCCGCAATGATCGCCACAATCCACGCCGGGGCCCTTCCGAGATGAATGAGCATGATGAGGGACGATATCACCAACAACTTATCCGCAAGGGGGTCAAGGAATTTCCCGAGGGTAGTTACGATATTTTGCCTCCGGGCGAAATATCCATCCAACCCATCGGTAATTGCTGCAAAGAGAAAAATTATGGATGCAACGAAACTGGCTACCTTTCCGGGAAAGAAGAGCAAAAAAACGATAACGGGGATGGCCATGATGCGCAGGATGGTTAGTGCATTGGGAAGGTTCCAAATTACCCTCTTTTCAGGGCTTCTCAACCCTTCCTTCCGAAAGGCATCCGGCTTAATGCTTATAACTTTCATAGTATCGAAGAACTTCCCTTACGAAGTTGTGGGTTTCATCGTAGGGAGGAATTGAATGATTCCGAATAACGGCGTTCTTTCCGGCATTATATGCCGCTAAGGAAAGTGTTAAGTTGTTTCCAAAGGTTTCGAGAAGGTGTTTCAAGTGCCTGACACCGCCTTCGATATTTTCCCTCGGGTTGAACACATTCATCACATTCCATTGCGCGGCCGTTTGGGGCATCAACTGCATCAGCCCTTTGGCACCTTTATGGGAAACGGCATAGGAGTTGAACCCCGACTCCGCCTGAATAACGGCCTTGACCAAGGCGGAGTCTACGCCATACTTCTTGGAAAATTCCTCGATCATGGGATCGTATTGATCTGGATCGACGTGGACGGATACCAAATCCCCCTCCTCCCGAATGTAGAGCTGGTATCGGGGGTCCTTCGGACAGTTGGTAAAGTGATAATCTCCATTCTCGTCGATGTACCGGTATATCCCCCCATAACAGGGGGAATCGATGCCCGGTAGAACAAAAATGATCGCGAGGAAGAGAACCCAGAGAAGTTGAGAATATGGGTAAAAAGGACAAACCCTTTTTTTTCTGCGCCTATCCATCACTCCTCCATGGTTTTTACCATAGCCGATGGGGTATGTCAACACCATGTAAGGCAACTGGCTTCAATAATATCTCGCCAAAGGAGAGCGGTACTGGGGAAGACCCGGTATAGATCTAAATAATAGCAGGATTTATGCCAAATTATCACCATAGCTACATTTATGGAGATTTTCAAAAGAAAATGCAATCCCCACTAGTATGTCACTATTCCCATGGCCCGATCCAACCTGGCCCACCTGATATTATAATCGCTCAAGGCATTGAAGTAGTTGCTCCTGGCCTGGGTGAGTAAGGTCTGGGCATCCAAGACTTCAGTGATAGTGGCTACCTGTTCTTTAAACCTCTCAGCGTTTATCCTGAAGTTCTCTTCCGCTTGCTCGACGGCCACTTCAGCTACACCAATCTTATCCCGGGCCTCCCGCAACCTCAGGTAAGTATCCTTTACTTCGAGGGATATACTATCCTCAACTTGGATTTTCGCATCCTTCGCCTGCACCAACCTCGTCTCTTTCTCGCGCACCAACTGTCTCTTCCTCCCCCATTGCCAAAAGGTGTACCGAGCGGTGGCCATGACGTTCCAGTTATCTTCATCCTCAAATTTGCTTCCGGAAACGCTTGGGTCATCCCCAACCCTTTCGTAGTTAAAAGACAAGCCGAGGGTGGGGAAATACTCACTTTTGGCAAGCTGGACCTCCTTCTCCGCACTCTTCACGTTGAGCTCCACCTCCCTCAGTTCGGGACGGTTCTTTCGGGCCGTCTTTAGGCACCCCTCAAAGGAGACCTCCATGGGACGGTACTCCAAGATGTCCTCTATCATCACCTCCATTCCCACTTCCCTCCTCAAGAGGGTATTGAAGGACGCCTTTGCGATGGACAACTCGACATCCGCACTGGTTAAGTCTTGCCTTTCTTGGGCCAGTTCCACCTGGGTCTGGAGCAGATCATTCTTGGGGATGATGCCCACGTCATAGAAGGCCTTTGAAACCTTCACTCCGGCTTCCAGTTGTGCAACCGACCGCACGGCGACTTGTCGAATTTTTTCCGCCTTGAGGATCGTGAAGTAGGCCTCCTTTACCCGGAGGACTAAATCCTGCCTGACGAGCTCCAAGAAGACCCTGGATAGGTCGACCCCGAATTGGGCCAATCGGTATGACCAGTAGAGAGCGCCCCCCCTGAAAAGGGGTTGATCAAAACCGGTTGTCCAACTGTAGTTGTCTCGTGTGCCAATCGTCCTTTTTCCCCCAAGCGGCCCGGTTCGGAAAAAAGGGCCTTCATCCAGGCGGGTGTAATCGTACTCGGTACGAAGGGTGGGAAGAAAATCAGTCAAGGCGGCCCTTCTCAAATAGTCGGCTCCCTTCGTGCCCTCTCGGGCGGAATGTACCGATGGGCTCCTCTCAAGGGCCATCTCCACCGCCTCCTTTAGGTTCAATACCTCCGCTTCGTCAACCCCCAAAGCCTGTCCACCCATCATCGAGAGCAACAAACACATGATCATGGTCTTCTTTAACATAGAGCTACCTCCTCATTTTCGGACCTCGAACACCTTCAAAGAAGATGTTCATGATAGTCTGTCCCTTTGAAACGAGGGAATACGGCCTCGGATTCATGATCCATTCGAAGACGAAGGAATTTACGATTCCCACAAACCCATGGGCCATGTCCCTTGGATCCATCTCCTTGAGTTGCCCCACTTCAATGGCCTCGCGCATAACCTCCTCCAGGGAATCGATATAGGCCACAAATCTTTCATGAACTCCCTTTCCCAAATCATCCTTTATGGTCCATTCAAAACGGTTTCGTTCGGAAATGTAGATTTTAAAATGAGAATTCATTAAATTGGAAAAAAGAGAATGTCAAGGCTTTGTTTTTCCCTTAATCAACTCCCCTGATTATTTATGTGCAAGTAATTGCACTTAAACATTTCGATTAATCGAAAGACTTTGTGGTAAAGTGTGCCATCTAACAATAAAACGCAAAATTTGGCTAGTGCGGCGGAATGCGCCCTGTTGACGATTGGAGTGCAGACTTAAGAGAACGAGTCCTGACTGGAAGCGCAAGACGTCT
>JAUWDQ010000101.1 GCA_030608745.1 Pseudomonadota bacterium
CGCTTATCCGGCCAAGGATACAGAGATGGTGATGGAAAAAATGCTTCAGATCTATCCGGACCTGAGAGTCGCCAAGAACGTCTTGGAGACCGGACTTCGAAACCTCAACACGGTGGTTCATGCTCCCATTGTGATCCATAACGCAGGTTGGATTGAGAAGACGAAAGGAGACTTTCTCTTCTATTGGGATGGGTGCACCCCCGGTGTTGCATACACCGCTGAGGCAGTGGATCGGGAGCGACTGGCTTTGGGCAGGAGCCTCGGTTTTGAGTTAACCCCTGTCATTGATGTGTCGCTTGAGTGGTATGGTCACGAAGGTGCAAAGGGAGAGACAATATATGAGGTACTTTCTACAAATCCGGTTTATGTAAAAGACACAGCCCCGCCCACTCTTCAGCATAGGTTCTTGTTAGAAGACATTCCATATGGCATGGTTCCCATGGAATCCCTGGGGAAAGTTATGGGAATCCCTACCCCGGTGACGAGCGCCATTATCACCTTGGCCTCTGAAATAACACAAATCGATTTCCGTTCTCAGGCTAGAGACCTCAAATACTTAGGGCTGGGACGATTGGGGATGGAAGAGTTAAAGAGGCTGGTTGACCAAGGACAAAATTAATATAAAGGCAGTACGGGAGAGCAGCATGAGAGCGAAAGTAATTATGCGCCAGCGGAAGGCAATGACAAAGGCTGGTCTCGATGCGCTCGTTGCCATCTCTCCGGAAAACTTCGCGTACACCACGGGCTTCGTGGTTCCCTCGCAGCCCTTGATGCGCTGGCGCCACGCCATGGTTGTCGTAAGGCACGACGGCGAGACGGCGCTGGTCAGCGTGGACATGGAGGAGAACACCGTCAGAGGAAAGGCACAAGGAATGGATGTTAGGGTGTGGGGCGAATTCACGGATAATCCGATGGAAATCCTGGCTAACCTTTTGGCGGATATGGACCTCGAGTCCTCGAAGATTGGTCTTGAGTTCGACTATCTGCCGGCGGGCGACTTCGAGGATCTGAAGGGCCGGCTGCCGAAGGCCCAGTTTGCGCCAGCGGAGCAGCTGTTCGACCGCCTGCGCCAGCTGAAGACCGTTGAGGAAGTGACACTCCTTCGTCGGCTCTCGCGCATCTCTGACCAAGCCATTGGAGATTCGTTCCGCGCCGTTCGGGCCGGCTTGGACCGAGGATCGGATTACTACGATCCTAGCTGAGGTCCTCCCTCCCTCTGGACAATTTTCCCATTAGGCTTCCGTTTATGTACTCCCTTAGATTTCCGTCATTTTCAGGAGCCCAAGATGCGGGATTTCGCGTTGGCCGCATAGCACTCCGCCGTGGTCTTTTCATTTCAATCGTGGTCCGGATAGGCAGGGTCCTGAAGCTCAATTGCCTCAAGATTCTGTGATTTTGTACTCCCTTGTGAGCACGAATATGATATGGAGCATCCGATAATCCTAAAAAAAAGCTTTGATTTTAAATGCGGTTATGGTATAGAAGGGGTCGAGAGTAAATTGAGTAAAAAAAGAAAGGAGGTGTGAAAAGTTAACAAAATAACCTTAATTAATAGAAAGAAAGGAGGCACAAAATGGTAAGGTTTTGGTTTAAATCCAGTTTTCGCGTGTTCGTTGCCGCCGTTGCAATGTGCGCCATCGTGATTGGAGGTGGGGTCGCCCTCGCCGGAGAATACCCCGAAAAGTCGATTAAATTAATCGTCCCATGGAAGGCGGGAGGAGGCACCGATGCCCTGATGAGACTCGTCGCACACTATGCAACCAAATACCTCGGAAAACCCATGGTGGTTGTCAACGTCCCGGGTGTGGGGGGAACCCTGGGTGCTCGGCAGGGAAAGGATGCCAAGCCCAATGGCTACACCCTTACGGCGACCCACGAGTCGGTGATCAGTTCCCATATCGTCGGGGTCGCTGAATTCAACTACTCGAGCTTTATTCCCATCGCCAACATGACGAGCACACCGGCCATGTTGGCTGCCCGGGCAGATGCTCCCTGGAATGACGTGAGAGACCTGGTTGCCGATGCCAAGAAAAGGCCAGGGGAGATCACCTTTGGGGCAACCCTCGGGTCCACCAGTCACTTCTTCCCACTGGAGATCGCTCAAAAGGCGGGGATAAAATTTAAGATCGTCGGGTACGAAGGGACGTCCGATCGCCAGAGGGCTTTGCTCGGAGGATTTATTGATCTGGGCGAGAGCAACCCCGCCGCGGGAAAGAAGTACTTTGAGGCGAAGAAACTGAAGGGGCTCGGAATCGCCACACCCAAACGCCACCCCATGCATCCCAATGTACCGACGCTGAAGGAGCAGGGAATAGATATTCAATTTGCGGTCAATCGAGGTATCTGCGCGCCTTTGAAAACGCCGAAACCCATCGTCAAGAAACTGGCAGCGGCGCTCAAGAAGGTATCCAAGGACAAGGAGTTTAGGGAAAGAATCGACAAGCTCGGTAGCCTTGTGGTGTATCGCTCGCCGAAAAAATACAAAGCCTACATAGATGATGCGACAAAGACCTGGAACCAGTTGGCAAAAGAGATCGGGATGAAGAAAAAGAAGAAGTAAAGGTTTGCAGATGGGGCCTTCCCTGATCTCTGGGCAGTCAGGAAGGCCCCATCAGTTTTAAGAAAATGTGAGAGTTCCCTGATGAGAGAGGACAAAATAATTGGCATTATCCTTGTCATATTCAGCGGGCTGATGTTCTACAAAACCCTGGAGTTTCCCCCTGCCATGTTCGGAGCCCTGGGGGCAGGAGTTTTTCCTCAGATTCTCTTTACCCTCCTTGCTTCGGCAGGGGCAGGTTTGACAATCAGTGGATTTTTGCGAGACAGGAAGAGAGATAAGGGAGAAAGGGCGGGGAGAAGAAAACAGAGGACAATTCAATTCTGGAATACATGCAAGGAGTCCCTGCACTATCACTCCCACGTTATCATCAGTTTTTTTCTCTTTTTCTGTTATGTCATTTTGATGTCCTATTTTGGATACACGATTGCGAGCCTCATATTTATGCCAATCCTCATGTGGATTTTGGGGCCTCGGACTCGGAGGGCAGTAACCATGACCATCGTTGTCTCTCTCGGTATGACATTTATCATCTATTTTGCATTCCTTAAATTCCTTAAGGTCTTCTTGCCGGAAGGAAGTCTATTCTGATAAACATGAAGGATGATTCTCTTCGGTAACCCGGTAATGTTTCAGGGAAGATGACATGATCGATCTTATCGCCCTCGGTGTTAAGGAAATTTTTCAACCCTATCCCTTGATCCTCCTCTTTTTGGGAACGGTTGCCGGCATCGTTGTCGGCTGCATACCGGGTTTCACCATAACCATGGGCGTCGCACTCACGCTTCCGTTAACCTTCGGAATGACGTCAATTCAAGGCCTGTCAGTCATGCTCGGGGTCCTCGTCGGCGGACTGGCAGGAGGTCAGATTTCGGGAATACTGCTCGGGATTCCCGGAACACCGTCATCTGTTGCAACGGTTTTCGATGGCCATCCCATGGCTAAGCGAGGAGAACCCGGAACAGCTCTGTGCTTGGGGATCTGGGCTTCATTCTTCGGAGGGCTCATCAGCGCCTTCATATTGATGTTCTTTACACCACCCCTGGCGAATATCGCCCTGAAGTTCGGCCCCTGGGAGTTTTTTTCCCTGGTTGCCTTTGGCTTGACGATCATCGCAAGCCTCTCCGGAAAATCACTCCTGAAAGGGATCATTGCGGGTCTTTTGGGCTTGATCTCCACGCTTTTTGGAACCGATCCCATGACCGGGGTCCTCCGATTTGACTTTGGTTTGCATGGCCTGTCGGGGGGGTTCTCGTTTCTACCTGTTCTGATCGGGCTTTTTGCCTTCTCCCAGTTGATGAGCAATCTGGAAAGGAGGGAGGGGGCAGGAACTGTCCTCATTGAAGGTGCAAACCTCGGTTTTTCGTCGCTGAAAACGGTCAAGACGATCCTTCGCCAACCCTTCAATCTGGTCCGATCCTCGATGATCGGGGTTTTCATCGGTGCCCTTCCCGGGGCGGGAGGGAGTATCTCCAACATCTTGAGCTACGATCAGGCCCTCAAGGGTTCCAAACACCCGGAGAAGTTTGGCACGGGCATACCTGATGGGATTATTGCTTCTGAAGCAAGCAACAACGGTACCGGAGGAGGCGAGCTCATTCCGACCATGGCCCTGGGAATTCCCGGTTCCGCCGTGTCGGCCATCATGATGGGAGCCCTCATCCTCCACGGGATACAACCAGGTCCGCTCCTCATCGTTGAATTTCCGGACCTCGTCTACGGGGTATTTGTCGCATTTTTCCTGGCTCATTTCTTTATGCTGGGTATTCAGCTCTATGGAATTCGATTGTTCGTGAGATTGACCCGGGTGCCCCTCTATGTCTTGGTTCCCGCCATATTGGTTTTCTGTTCCGTTGGTTCCTATTCCATCCACAATCGATTCTTTGACATCTGGGTGCTCTTTATCTTCGGAGTTCTGGGTTACCTGATGAAGAAGTTCGAATTTCCCCTGGCCCCCGTGATCCTCGGCGTTATTCTCGGCCCGATAGCTGAGACCAATTTTCGAAGAGCGCTCATGACGAGCAGTGATTACACCCTCTTCTTTACGAGGCCCATTTCCCTCTTCTTCCTGATCCTCTGCTTCCTTTCCCTGCTCTATCCCTTCTATCAGAGATACAGGGAGAAAAAGAGAAGTTCAAATCGAGCAAAGGGATGACCTCTCCCTAACCCGTTTGCGGATATCGAGCTTAAGACGATTGTTTCTGGAGGAGATCCAATGATGAAAGGTGCATTTACATCCCACCGTCCCGTGGTTATGGGGACAAACTGGATGATCACATCCGGCCATCCGCTCGCATCCCAAGCCGGGGCAGCCATCCTGGACAAGGGCGGGAATGCCCTCGATGCCGCCATTGCAGCTAATGCTGTCTTAGGCGTTGTAAGACCCCATATGTGCGGCATTGGGGGTGATGCCTTCATCATCCTCTATGTGGCAAACAAAAAAGAGATAAAAGTCCTCAACGCCAGCGGAAGGTCGCCGTACGAGGCGACAAGGGATTTTTTCACCAAAAAGGGTATGAGGAAAGTCCCTGACAAAGGGATATTGCCTGCCACCGTCCCCGGGGCTGTAGATGGATGGATTACCGCACTGGAAGCGCATGGTACGATGCCCCTTGATACCCTGCTCCAACGGGCCATCGGATATGCCGAGAGGGGGTTCCCCGTCTATAGGGAATTGGGCGACGTCATCGGAAGCGAATCCCCACTCCTAAAGAGCTGTCCAGCTTCGGCGAAAATATTCTTACCCAATGGTAGGCCTCCGAAACCGGGCGAACTATTAGTGCAGCACGACCTGGCCAAATCGCTGAAGAAGATTGCCAAGGAGGGGAAGGACGCCTTCTATAGAGGGGAGATTGGGCGGGCCCTGGTCAAATGCTCACGGGAGAGTGAGGGCCTCTTTGCCGAGAAGGACCTGGAAGATCACCGCTCAACCTGGGTGGAGCCCATCGAGACGGTATACAAGGGGTATCGAATCTGCGTCGTACCCCCGAACTCCCAGGGAATTGCCCTCTTGATGCAGGCGAATATCATCGAGAATTTTGATTTGGCCGAATTGGGACACAATAGCACTGACTATGTTCACCACTTTGTCGAGGCAAAGAAACTCGTGTTCGTTGATCGGGACACATATGTCTGCGACCCGGATTTTAACCGCGTTCCCGTGGAGAAGATGGTTTCGAAAGGTTACGCGAAGGAACGGATGTCACGGATTGATCTCAACAGGGCGGCGTTAGATGTCTCACCAACACAATTTTCCAGTAGGGGAGAAGACACGATCTATTTGGCCGTGGTTGACGGAGAAGGGAATGCCGTCTCCATGATCAACAGCCTCTATGAGGCCTTTGGCAGTGGAACGGTAGTAGAGGGGACGGGCATCATGCTCCATAACCGGGGGAAAGACTTTTCCTTGGATCCTGCCCATGTTAACTGTATCGAACCGCATAAGCGCCCCTATCATACCCTGAGTCCTTGCATGATATTGAAGGGAGAGCGCCCCTTCATGGTTCTGGGCACGCCAGGGGCCGATGGCCAGACGCAGACCCTTCTCCAGGTCATCGCCAATATCATCGACTTCAAGGCCGATGTTCAGGAGGCCATCGAGAGTCCCCGGTGGCGAAGCAACCCCGGAAACAGGCTGCTTATCGAAGGTCGCTTTCCCGCAGCAGTCGTCGAAGGGCTCAAAGCCAGGGGGCATCAAATCGAAATCCTTCCTGATTGGTCAACAATCTGTGGTGGCGCTCAGGGGATTATCATCGATCGTGAAAAAGGAGTCCTCATGGGCGGCGCCGATCCCCGCCGGCAGACATATGCCATCGGATGCTAAGTCCTCAGTTCCGATTGGTAATTGTAAAGCTTTGCCATTCTTGACGTCATTGTAAAAAGTCGAAATAGGACGGCAAAGAAAAAAGATCCAGATGCAAGGCGCGCAAATCCTGAGAAATGAGGCGTACATAGAAGTACGCTGCAGTGATTTACCCTGTTAAACATTTTCTTTGTTTGATGTTACTGTTTTCAAGCAGCTTCTATATCCCATATCTCTTGATATACCTGCCTTCAATTTAACAGGGCAGGGGATGAAGCGGAACGTAGCAGATGGACTTTTTACGAAGCCGTCATTCTTGGCATAACAGGAGATGCCTTAAGCACCATCCTATTCCTCCTGCCAGGTAGATCGAATAGATATTTCATTCATTGAAACAGCCTCAGGGTATTGCAAGGCGTGGACAATAGCACCAGCGACGTGTTCAGGCCTCAAGAATTTTTCTCTCTCCTCTGGCGAAAATTCGGCTACCATTTGAGTATCCGTCCGGCCTGGGTATACCGTGGTAACACGGATTTTCCATTTCTGTATCTGTTTGCGCAGGCTTTCGCTAAATGCTCTGACGGCAAATTTTGTTGCACAATACATCGGCCCTTGCGGGAAATATTTCTTCCCAACACCTGATGAAATATTAATGATATGACCGGTGGACCGGGCTTTCATCGAGGGAAGCACGGCATGGGTACAGTAATAGACTCCCAGAATATTTACCCTTACCATCTCGGTGACTTCCTCAGGATTTGACGTGTCTATTGGGCCAACGACACGGACAGCGGCATTGTTTATGAGAATGTCAATTTGACCATAGACGTCCAATGCCTGTTGGGCAAGACGCTTACAGTCCTCGACTAACCTCACATCGGATTTAACTCCAAGGGCATTACCCCCTCCCTTGGTGATTTCATGTTGGAGGGTCAAGAGTTTTTCTTCATTTCGAGAGGCGAGTACCACATTTGCTCCTTTATTTGACAAGGCCAAGCTGACGGCACGTCCAATTCCCTGTGAAGCGCCCGTTACTATCGCCGTCTTACCCTTTAAGTTAACGATCATATTCCCTCCCTTTTTTTTTGGCTATCGGCTGGGGGCCTATTTTAAGGGATTAGGTGGCTTCTTCCCATGAGCGTATTCGTTTATGATCCCTTGGATCGGATGATATTCAAAAAGATTTCTGTATAAAAATCAATAGCCCTTTCTAAATCACGAGGAATAATTTTTGTTTATGATTTTTTAAGAATTCCTCACAACTCACATCGGTCGGATTCACCCATCTTCAGGATAGACAATCAAGGTCCACAGGATACCTGTGTTCGGGGTTGGACTGTTTGTTCTTAGTGCGAGTGATTCGGTACCCCTGCAGAACCTGTCTTTTCTGTGAGAAGAGAGGGCTTTCTGAGCTTTGGGAATGTGCAATAATATGCCGCTGATATCAGACCTATTTTCTTTGCCGAGAGCTTGTTTGTTGCTCCTGTCGGATGTTTTGTAGTAATTTATGGAAAGGAAACAAATCCTGAATAAGAAAACAATAAATCTATTTTAAGGAGGGAGATGTCGTGAAACAAGGATCAAAAAATGACAAGGTTATTCCCATAGATGAAGCTAAACAAGCCCTTCAAAGCATTTGTCGCAGGCTTGGGCTAATACATTTGGAGTATGCAAAAGCTATAGTTGAGGAACTCGGCGAGGAAAAGGGGATAAAACTCATTTCAAGAGCCATAAGGAATTATGGCTCAAAGATCGGGGAGAAAACGAGAGAAGAGGTGTTAGCGAAGGGATTAGAAATAATCCCAGAGAATTTCAATAAGGGTGACACGTATCGTGTTCCCAGTATTCCTGGTGGGCTGCACGAGACTCGTAAGATCGTAAAGGTGGATGGAAAAGAAAGGTTTTGCTCAACTGGATGTATAGTGGCCAAAGTCTGGCAGGAAGAAGGAGAAGAAAAACTGGGAAGGCTTTATTGTTATATGGACGTAGCAAAATATATGGCGTTTAATCCAAACTACAAGTATGTACACATTAAGGCAATACCGGATGGCGATGACTGCTGTGAAATGGGAATTAAGCCTACCACAGAACAGGAGAGGAAAGATTTTTTCGCCGAAGACAAAGACTGGTTTTATATAGACAAATATTGACGGCTTCGTAAAAAGTCCATCTGCGGCGTTGCGCTTCATCTTTAAGTCACTGCGGCGTACTGGTAAGTACGCCTCATTCCTATAGATTCACGCGCCTTGCATCTGGAGCTTTTTACTGTGTCGTCTGATTTATGACTTTTTACGAGACCATCAATATTAGAAGAAAATGGTGCGGGATTCGCAAGGGCGCCATTGGACGAAGGATAAGGATCATTGCTCAAACTAAAAGATATACAAGCGGCGCAGGCGCGTATTGAGGCCTACGTGCGCCACACACCACTCATAAAGGCGGAGCCAGTCAAGGAACGAGGGAGCAGAGAAGGGTTGCTCTATTTGAAGCTGGAGAGCTTGCAAATTACGGGTTCGTTTAAGGCCCGTGGCGCCGTGAACAAGCTATTCAACCTTTCGTCGGAAGAAATCGCGCGAGGGATTGTGACTGCTTCGGGTGGCAACCACGGGTTGGGGGTTGCCTATGCGGGGTGGCTGGCGGAGACGTCCGCGACAATTTATATACCTCGGAACACCCCCAGGGCCAAAGCCGAAAAACTGGAAAGCTGGGGTGCTAATGTTATCGTTTATGGCCTGGTCTGGGACTTTGAAAACCTTGCTGCACTGGCTGCGGCAGATGGCGATGTTTTGAGGTTTTTCCACCCGTTTGCGGACCCGGCCGTTTTTGCC
>JAUWDQ010000240.1 GCA_030608745.1 Pseudomonadota bacterium
ACGGTCATCTTCCCCAATGAACCCATTATCCGGGTAACAGCCCCGCTTCCAGAGGCCCAGCTCATCGAATCCGCCTTGCTAAACATCATGAACTTCCAGACCATGATCGCCACCAAATCCGCTCGGATTTGCATTGCTGCAGAGGGGGATCCGATCATTGAGTTCGGCCTCAGAAGAGCCCATGGCCCGGATGCGGCCCTTAGCGCGGCAAGGGCATCCTTTATCGGGGGCGCCATGGGTACGTCAAACACATTGGCGGGAAAAATGTTGGGCATACCCGTCAGGGGAACCATAGCTCACAGCTGGATAGAGTCTTTTCCTTCCGAACTGGAGGCCTTCCGGGCCTATGCAAAGGTCTACCCCAAGGGCTGCCTTCTCCTGGTTGATACGTACAACACCCTCAGGAGCGGGCTTCCCAATGCCATTAAAGTCGGACGGGAATTGAGGGATAACGGGGAGGGTCAGCTGATAGGGATCAGGCTCGATAGCGGGGATCTGGCCTATCTCAGTAAACAATCCAGAAAGATGTTGGATGAAAACGGGTTTGACGAGACCAAGATCATCGCCTCCAGTGATCTCGACGAGTACCTGATAGAGAGTTTGAAGAAACAGGGGGCGAAAATCGATGTCTGGGGTGTGGGAACGAGGCTCGTCACTTCCTATTCATGCCCCGCCCTCGGCGGCGTCTATAAGCTGACGGCCATTGCTGAGAATGGGAAGATGGTCCCCAAGATCAAAAGATCCGATAATCCGGAGAAAATTACCAACCCGGGGGTAAAGAAGCTGGTTCGATATCATGATGAAACCGGCATGATGCGGGGGGACGTACTTTTCCTCGAGGACGAGATTCCCGATTCCGACAAGCCTACCAGGGCATTCCATCCGGTATTTCCCCATATCTATAAGGCCTATCCCTCCACCTTCGAGCAGGAGGAATTGTTTGTCTCCGTCTTCATCAATGGCAAGAGGGTTTACGACACCCCACCCCTCACGGAAATCCAAGAGAATTCGAAGAGGAACCTCGATCGGTTAGGCTCGGAGTTCAAGCGGTTCCAAAATCCCCATGTCTATCATGTCAGCCTGAGCGAGCGATTATTCAAGGTGAAGCAGGAGCTGTTGATGAACGCCTACTAAGAGCGAAGCTCCCCTCGCAAAGGAAGTACAATAAAGCGCCGGCCCATTGTCCTTTAGGCCCGAGAAAACAAAGAGTGAGACGTAGCCCCAAATCCCCTTTACTCTTACTGCCGAATCTGCTATTTTTCGCCACAACCGCCTTTAACCTCTAACCTCCATCAATCCTTATGGACTGGTTAAGGAGCCGGCAGACCATTCACATGCCCCTCATCCCCATCGTAATCGTCTATCTGCTGGGATTGACGGTGGGCGAACACCTGACCATTCCACGGACCATCTCATATTTCGGCATCATCGCCTTGATCTTCATCTCCGTCATATCGATTCTTCGAAACCGACCAACGCTGAGGACCACCGCCATCCTCACACTCTTTTGGCTGTTGGGGATAGTGCTCATCAATCTTCACCTTCGTCCTCATTTCCCTCCTAACCATATCCTCCATTATGCCGGTAAGGGAAGGCTCCATGTTGAGGGCCTCCTTTATCGGAGACCCATCCAGTCGCCGCGGGGGACAAAGCTCTACCTGAAGGTCGAGAACATATACCTGCCCGATGCACTCATCAAGGCCCGGGGTAAGGTTCTCATTTCTGTCAAGGAATATGGGGGAGATCTCCGGTATGGGGACCGAATCCGTTTTATAGCCAAACTCTATCATCCGAGAAATTTCAACAACCCCGGGGGATTTAATTACCGACGATTTTTGGCATGCAAGGGGATCTGGGTAACCGGATATGTAAGAGAGCCCGTGGGGATTGCCACCATAGCGCGGGGAAAGGGAAACCCCTTCCTTCAACTCATCGAGGCATGGAGGGAAAGGATCCGAATCCTCTTGGAAAAGAGCGCCCCCAGGGAATCCCGTGGCATCATGAAGGCCCTCATTTTGGGGGAAAGGGAGGAAATTCCGAAAGAGGTGAAGGAGGAATTCATCGTTGCCGGAGTGGCCCATATCATCGCTATTTCGGGCTTCCATATGGGCATCATCGCACTGGTAATTTTTTCTCTCGTCAAATGGTGCCTCAGGTGGTCCGAAACCGTGGCCCTCACCCTGAACATCCAAAAGATCTCGGCCCTGGCCACAATCCCACCGCTCGTCCTCTACACGTTCATCGCGGGGGCACGCATTTCCACCGTTCGGGCGGCCATTATGATCATCATCTACATGATCTCCATACTCTTGGATAGGCAACGAAATCTGTTCAACACCCTTGCCGTAGCAGCCCTCGTCATCCTGTTGGTCTCCCCAACCTCTCTCTACGATGTCTCCTTTCAACTCTCCTTTTGCGCCGTACTGGCCATCCTCTATCTCGTCCCCAGGTTCTCCGAGCTCCTTCCCAAACCCCATCCCCTGTTGCTCAAAAAACCGAGTCCACCTCAAGCCCTCTTAAGCCATCTCAAGATCTTCATATTCGTCTCCTTGACCGCCATGATAGGGACCTGGCCCTTGGTGGCGTTTTATTTCAACCGAGTATCCTTTGTTGGTTTGTTGAGCAATCTTATCATCGTCCCCCTGGCAGGCTTTGTCGTCATCTTGGGATTGATCACTTCCCTGGCCGTCTTGATCTGGTTACCGGTGAGCTCGTTATTGGTCACATTGACCTCCGCCTTTTCCTCCCTCATCCTCAGCATGGTAGGCCTTTTCGCATCAATACCTCATGCCTCCCACTACGTAGTCACGCCCACCCCTTTTGAGATTGGATTATTCTATCTTCTCATCCTCTATCTGGCCAACATAAACAGGATAAAACGACTTTTGCCCGTATCGATCTTCCTGTTCGTCATTATTGCAGGGGACGTATCCTACTGGTATGTCCAGACCCATCTGGCTAGGGGATTGAGGATCACCTTTATCGACGTGGGACAGGGGGACAGTATTCTGATCGAATTTCCCAAGGGGAAGAGGATGTTGATCGATGGAGGTGGGTTTTATGACGACAGCTTCGATGTGGGAAGAAACGTGGTGGCCCCAGTGCTCTGGAGAAAAAAGATCACAACCCTCCACTATCTCGTCCTCACCCATCCACATCCGGACCATCTCAATGGCCTGAAATTTATCGCCAGATCCTTCAACGTGGGCGAGTTTTGGGAAAATGTTTTGGGGTATTCTTCCACGCCATATCTCGATCTCATGAATATTGTTGCAAGGAGGCAAATACACCGAATGACGGTTCATGATTCATCACCTCCCCGATGGATCAATGGGGTAGAGGTGGAGGTATTCAACCCACCCCAAAAGGGAATGGTGGGTGAAAAAGACCCATCGTCCCAAACCAATAACCGCTCTATTGTCCTGAAGATCACCTACAAAAATCACCGATTCCTCCTTACCGGGGATATCGAGGCGGAAACCGAGGATCAGTTGGTTCAATCGGGAAAAGACCTGAGGTCCGACGTGTTGAAAGCCCCTCACCATGGGAGCCAAACATCCAGCACGCGGAGATTCCTCGAGGCCGTCAAACCTTCATACGCTCTATTCACCGTGGGTTTTCGAAACATCTTCAATCTACCCAACCCGAAAGTACTCAACCGATATGAAAGCTTCGGCTGTCGTATCTCGAGGACGGACAGGGATGGTTCGGTCACGTTCGAAACCGATGGGAAGAACCTGAGGGTAACCACATTTCTGAGCCAGCCCCTCGCACGTTGACTGGAATTTCCTGATATCTATAACGAGTATAGAATGTGTTGGCCAGTTATCCTTTTTAGTAGACTATGCGCAGGGAAAACGGATTTTCCCAGAAACTCAGGGAACATCACCTTATTGACCACGGCCCGAGCACGTGGTATAAATCGAAGCATCGGATTATCTCTCCCTGCCGTTGATCTTATTAATAGGGCCCCACGAAAGGGTGAGGGATT
>JAUWDQ010000279.1 GCA_030608745.1 Pseudomonadota bacterium
GTACGCTGCAGTGATTTACCCTGTTAAATTGAAGGCAGCCATATCAAGAAATATGGGATATAGGAGCTGCTTGAAAACAGTAACATCAAACAAAGAAAATGTTTAACAGGGTAAATCACTGCAGCGTACTTCTATAGTACGCCTCATTCCTCAGGATTTGCGCGCCTTGCATCTGGATCTTTTTTCTTTGCCGTCTGATTTAGACTTTTTACGAAATCATCAGGGTTAGGCAATGCGGATTATTGTCGTCGGTCAGGGACCCTTCGGCGAGAAGGTACTGGAGGCCTTGACCCAAAAGGGCGAAGATGTAGTCGGAGTCTTCTGTCCCCCGGGTAAACCGGGTGAGCCGATGAAGGAAATGGCCGAAAGGTTAGGCATCTCCCTCTTTCGGCCCAACCGGATGAGAGATCCCGAGGTATATGATACCTATGCGGGGTTGGAGCCGGAGTTGTCAATATTGGCTTTCGTGACGGATATCATCCCCGAAAGGCTCCTCCGCATCCCTTCCCTGGGGACCATCTGCTACCACCCATCCCTTCTGCCCAGGCATCGCGGGGCCAGTGCCATCAACTGGGCCATCATCAACGGCGATACCCGTACCGGCCTGACAATTTATTGGGTCGACGAGGGGATCGATACCGGCCCCCTTCTGCTCCAAAAGGAGGTCGAGATTGCCCCCGACGATACCACGGGTTCCCTTTACTTCAATGCCCTCTTTCCCATGGGGGTCGAGGCCATAGTAGAGGCCGTTGAACTAATAAGCAAGGGGAAAGCACCAAGGATCTCCCAGGATGAATCCAAGGCGACCTACGAGCCCCCGTGTGATGATTCCGTTGCCTCCGTTGACTGGAAGAAATCGACCAAAAACCTCTATAATCTAATACGGGGTTGCGACCCGCAACCGGGTGCCCACTCGACCCTCGAGGGGAAGAAAATAAGGCTTTATGCTGCCAGGCCTCGTCAGGAGGCCACGGGAAACCCTCCCGGTGAAGTAATCTCCATCGAAAAGGGGGGGGTACGGGTAGCGACTAAAGACGGGGCTATTGAAATCGGCAAACTCAGGGTCAATAAGGGAGAGAAGGTGGGACCAATGGAATTCGCTCAATCGGTCGGCCTGGCGAGGGCAGATCGATTTGGAAATTGATATTGAATATTCCGTTTATAAGGAGGAAATTGATGGAACGGGAAAAAATGGTCGAGAAACTGGCTCAGGTCGCGGGAAGGGAAAACGTCCTTGCGTCGGAGACGGACCTGATGCTCTATGGTTACGATGCGTCCCTCTACAGGGCAAAACCCGATTGCATCGTGCTTCCAGGTTCAACGGAGGAGGTTTCCAAAATCGTCGGGTTCGCCCACAAAGAAGGGATTCCCATCGTTGCCAGGGGATCGGGGACCAACCTGAGCGGAGGAACCATCCCAACCCGGGGGGGAATTGTCCTCCACTTCTCCAGGATGAACCGGATCTTGGAAATTGACACGGAAACCCAGAGGGCCGTCGTCGAGCCAGGGCTTTTTACGCTAGTGTTCAAGAACGAACTTGCCCGTTATGGGTACGTCTACCAACCGGACCCCGCCAGTGAGAAGGTATCCACCTTTGGGGGGAATTTTGGCGAAAATTCGGGGGGACCCCACTGTCTCAAGTATGGAGTAACTACCAATCACATCCTGGGGGCCGAAGTGGTCCTCTCTGATGGTGAGGTCATCCAGATCGGGGGCAAGCCCTTGGACAATCCAGGGTACGATTTGACGGGAGTCTTCGTGGGTTCTGAAGGGACTCTCGGAATAGCTACCAAGATAATTTTACGAATTATGCCGAAGCCGGAAGCCGTTAAGACGATGCTGGCCATTTACAATACCCTGGAGGATGCCGGAACCACGGTTTCCGCCATCATCGCCGACGGTATCATTCCGGCCACCCTCGAGATGATAGATAAACTCACCATCAAGGCCGTCGAAGAGTCGATCCATGCCGGCTATCCCCTGGATGCCGAGGCCGTTCTCTTGATCGAGCTGGACGGCCTCAAGGATGGCATGGAAAGGCTCGCCCAACGGATTATGGAGATCTGTAAGAAGAACAACGTCCGTGAGGTGAAGGCCGCCAAAACCGAGGCCGAAAGGACCCAGCTCTGGGCAGGTCGCAAAGGGGCCTTTGGTGCTGTTGCTCGACTACGGCCTAACTACCTGGTCTGTGACGGTACCGTGCCCCGAACTAAACTCCCCGAGGTTTTGAGCAAGGTTATGGAGGTTGGTAGGAAGTACGACCTTCCCATCGCCAACGTCTTCCATGCAGGGGACGGGAACCTCCATCCCCTCATCCTCTTCGATGAACGGAATGAGGAGGAATTGAGCAAGGTCCATGCGGCTGGATCCGAGATCCTGAAACTATGCGCGGATGCTGGCGGAACCATCAGCGGGGAACACGGGATCGGTGCGGAGAAGATGAAGGAGATGTTCTTCGTCTTCACCCCCCGGGATATGGCCGCCATGAGGAAGGTTAAGATGGCCTTCGATCCCGAAGATATCTATAATCCCGGGAAGGTCATACCCGAAGCCGAGGCGTAACCGGGGAAAGGAGAACTGGCCATGTCTAACCCTGATAAATTGGTTTCCAAGCTGAAAGGGATTGTGGGGGAAGCCCATGTAACCCATGACTCGGACAGCCTCAAAGGCTCTGCGGTGGATGGTAAGGAACCGAAAGCCATCGTTTCCCCGGGAACGATCGATGAGGTTTCAGAGATCGTTGCCTTTGCTAATGAACAAAAGCTGGTCATAATACCAAGGGGAAACGGAACGAAAATGGGGATAGGTGGCATCCCCAAAAAAGTGGACCTCGTTCTTTCCACCGGCCGGCTCAATCGGATCACCGACCGTGACTGCGACAATCTGACCCTCTCCGTGGAGAGTGGAGTAACCTTGAGCGAGGTCCAACGAGATCTGGAGGGAAGGGGATATTTCCTTCCCCTAGATCCCCCTTTCACGGACAAGGCCACCTTGGGGGGCATCGTAGCTACCAATTCCAGTGGGCCCAATCGGCTGCTCTACGGCAC
>JAUWDQ010000266.1 GCA_030608745.1 Pseudomonadota bacterium
ATACTCTAAAAGCATCCCGACAATGCCGACGATGATGGGCGCCAGGAGGAGGGAAAGCCAAAAATTGCCTGTAAGCCGAAACAAGCTCAGCCCGAAGTAAGCCCCGAGCATATAGAGGGCCCCATGGGCAAAATTGATCACCTCCATCAATCCAAAGATGAGGGATAACCCGGAGGCAATAATCACATACATCAACCCCAAGGTCAGCCCGTTGAGGAGCTGTTTGAATGCTATCTTGATCGTCATCATCGGAAGGATTTGATAAAAGATAAGCCATATCAGACCAACGCATATCCCTGCCAAGATCATCGCATTGAGGAAAAACCTGCCGCTTGTATGGCTGTTCATCTTCAACTGTCCTTCATATTTCTCTCTGAGTAATAACGTAGCCGGAGAAAAACAGCGCTCGAATGCAAATCCATCTGCCCCGTTCTCTTGATTTGCTCAATGCATTTGCCCTCTGGGTTGTATAGAGGTGAGTAAAATTCCACCTGTTGGCGGCGTGAGTTGTCTGGCACAAAACAATACAGTGGAGGGAAAATATATCCCCCCACTGTATTGTTTAGCCCGATTACTATTTAAACTTGCACTTCACCTCGATTCCCGCAATCGCATCTTCGCCCTTCAGCATTTTGCCTACCTGTTTCGCCACGGGAAAAGGATATTCCGGGACTTTTACGATCTGACCAGCCGCGATATTTCGGACGATCTGGTGATCGCTGGCCCGGAAATGGGACCTCCCCATGGGGGCATTATATTTTTTTTCTTTCTCGAGCTCAACCAACAGTTTATCACGGTCAATGGATTTAGCCCTCTTTATAGCTTGAGCCATCATTTTTACCGCGACATAGGCATTGTGACCGAAGTTTTCCGGGTAATCGTTCCACCGCTTGTGGTAGGCCTCAACAAACTTCTTGTTTGTCCTTGATTTATGGATCACCGAGTACCGAATGGTGGTGTAATGCCCCACAGAGATATCCCCGATCTCTCGAATGTTAAACTTAAGAATGGGGTCCACAACAGGCAGCTTACCCTTTTCGGTTCCAATGAGGCCGGCCGCATGGGCCTGCTGTATGAAGGTCACAAGGGGGGATCCGAGCAAACAGGTGGCAATAAAGTCCACTTTCCCCGCATCTCTCGCTGCGGCAATCTGTGTGATGATCGCCGAGTGATCCTTCAATCCAAACCCCTTCTCACCGCTGTAGCCAACTTCTGTGAGAAAATCCTTGGTCTTCTCCCGCCAGGTCTTTCGCATAGATAGGCCGTAAGCGTACTCAGGGATAACAAGCCAGTGACGTTTACCCAGTTTACCTTTATCCACAAGGCCTCTTACCAGGTGGACCAAGGCCCCAGTAGCCTGCCATGTCATCAGTTCTGTCCGAAAACCATAACGGCTGGCCTTTGGGTCAGCAGTATTGAACATATTCGTCCCCACCGTGGGGTTGAAAAAGACTTTGTGCCTATCGATGACCTCTCGAACCGCCAAGGCGGAGCTGCTGCTGATACATCCCGTGATGAACTGGACTCCGTTCTTCTCGATAAGCTTCTCAGCCTTCGTCACTGCGACAGGGGCCTTGAGCGTGGTATCTTCCTGAAACCACTTCAGGTCAGCAAACGGACCGCCTCCGGCCTTCAGCTCCTCCAGCGCCAGAATTGACCCCTGCACCTGATGTTTACCCAAGGTTGCAAATGGCCCTGTTAGAGGCGGAAGGAGCCCCCATTTGATCCCCAGACCCGCGGCGTGGACCCCTGAAACCCAAGAAAAGGCCATAATGAGCACAACAGCCAACGAGATAGTAAGCAATTTTCTCTTCATTCCCATCCCTCCTTTTTCGAGTTACCGTTATACGGGTACTGATACATTAGCTATGGTTAAGCCCCACCTCCTTTCCTGAAGAATAAGGGGAAACAAAATACTTCCCAACTCAAAAAGCCTAACCATCTTATTTAATTGGGATAAATTTGTCAAGGGTTTTAATCGTGCGGGGGTTACATTTAGGCGTTGAACTCCGAATAGTTCTTTCCACGGAAAATGGAGTTTCCCGGGCTTCGGCGTATATTTTTGAGGCAAAAAATAGAACTGTGTATCTCTTAAACCAACGACTCGTATAACACTACTACACTACGGTCACAAATCCCAAGTTCAGGCTTACATGGCGGGTATTAGGGGAGTATTTGGGGGGGATTGAGGAGAATCGGCCTTCGGAAGGGTGGCAACGGAGTCCTTGGGAGACCCGGGAGTTCAATCGGCTAATTCCCACGAACCCTTCTTGACCACACCCATCCTGAAGGCTTCTTTGGTGAGGCCGCAATGATCCTTCTTGGACATACTGAATATTCCGGTGACACCTGGCCAGTTCCTGATGTGCTTCTCAAAATAACCCCTAATCCTCTTCTTATCGGGTCCCACGATCCTCAAGGCCTCAACGATCATCCACAGGGCATCCCACGCGTAACCTCCCGAAGGGCTCGCCTCCACGCCGAACTTCTTCTTGAAACTGTACTTGTAGGCAATGAGGGCTGGCATCTGCGGGTCTTCGATGGGAAGCTTTTCCATAAGGGGTAGCCTTTGGAGGGGGCATAAAACTCCCTCCGCCTTTCCCTTGGCCAACTCGATCATCCTTTTATTTCCAAATTCCGGTCCCTGATACAGGGGTACCCTCATCCTTAGATCCTTCCAACGACGGCAGATCTCGACCTGTGAATAATCCCCCTCGGACCAATTGATCACGGCTTGGGCCTCCGTCCCCTTAACCCTGGTCAGGTGAACCTTCAAATTCTTCTCGTCGGGTCGATACTTCCCATCAAGGGTGATCTTTATTCGATATTTCGGGGCCAGCTTGATCAAAGCAGTCCTTCCCCTATGCCCAAATTCCGAATTTGGGGTCAGCATGGCGATTTTAGCAATACCCCTTTTCCGCATGTGTTCGTATGTCGCCTCCACCCCTTGCCTATATCCTTTGACCTGAAAAAACCATGGCTGTCCCTTGGCCCACCGGGGCACCACTATAGAGGCAGTGCAGGAGATGAAGGGAACCTTGTGCTCACCTATGATGGGTATGACCGAAAGGACAATGCCGTATTTAGAGGTCCCGACAACGGCGACAACCCCGTCCTTCTGCACCAATTTCCCGAGGGCGAAAGCCGCCTTTGTTTCATCCCCTTCCGTATCATAGACGATAACCTCCAAGGGATGCTCATCGATACCCCCTGCGGCATTCACCCATTGTTCGATCATCTCTACGGTTCTCCTTTGAGGCTCCCCCGATACGGCTGCCGGGCCCGTTAGGGCGAAGATGGCCCCCACCTTATACGCACCTTTGGGGAAGGAAATGGAGGGAATCCCCCAAATGAACCCGGAAATTAGAATGATTACGAAAAACCTGGTCTTCTTCCTTTTCAGTCC